>ONPH01000052.1 GCA_900319655.1 uncultured Eubacteriales bacterium | reverse complement strand
CTTAGCTCTTGTGAGGGTGAGGTCAAGGTGTTTAGGACCTGTCTGGTCTGCTGTGATAAAGGGAAGGTTGATTGAAGAGGTTGTTACGCCCGAAAGCTCAATCTTAGCCTTTTCAGCGGCTTCCTTAAGTCTCTGCATAGCCATTTTATCGGATGAAAGGTCAATGCCTGTTTCTGTCTTGAATGAAGCTACCATCCAGTCGATAATTCTCTTGTCGAAGTCGTCGCCGCCGAGACGGTTGTTACCTGCTGTAGCGAGAACCTCCTGAACGCCGTCGCCCATCTCGATGATACTTACGTCGAAGGTACCGCCGCCGAGGTCGTATACCATAACCTTCTGGTCGTTTTCTTTGTCTACGCCGTATGAAAGTGCAGCGGCTGTAGGCTCGTTGATAATTCTTTTAACGTCGAGGCCTGCAATCTTACCTGCGTCCTTTGTAGCCTGGCGCTGAGCGTCGGTGAAGTATGCAGGAACGGTGATAACAGCCTGTGTTACGGTTTCTCCGAGGTAAGCCTCGGCATCAGCCTTAAGCTTCTGGAGAATCATTGCGGAAATCTCCTGGGGAGTGTAGCTCTTGTTGTCGATTGTTACCTTGTAGTTAGAGCCCATTTCTCTTTTGATAGAAGCAACGGTTCTGTCGGGGTTTGTGATAGCCTGGCGCTTAGCAACCTGGCCTACCATTCTCTCGCCGTCCTTTGAGAAGGCTACTACCGACGGAGTTGTTCTTGAACCCTCGGCGTTGGCGATAACTACGGGCTCGCCGCCCTCGATAACTGCTACGCATGAGTTAGTTGTACCTAAATCTATACCTATTGTCTTTGCCATAATTAATTCCTCCAATTTTGTTTTGATTTATATTTTAAGTTATGTGCTTGACTTTGTTAGTTAACCACCTGAACCATGGCGTGGCGAACGATTTTGTCGCCGATTTTGTAGCCGGTCTGGAAAACCTGCGCTATCTGGTTTGACTTAAGCTCGTCGCTGTCGACCATCGAAACCGCGTTGTGAAGGTTCGGATCGAACTCGTCACCGACCTTGCCGTACTGCTCGATTTTCAGCTTTTCAAAGCTCTTGCCGAGCTGGTTTGAAATAAGCTCGATACCCTTTAATATTTCGGGATCTGCCTCTTTCAAATTGTCAATCGCCATTCTTACGCTGTCCGCGACAGGCAGAATTTCGGTTACCGCCTTTGAGGTAGCGTCGTCGTAAATGCCGAGCTTTTCGTTGGCGGTGCGCTTGCGGTAGTTGTCATACTCGGCGGCAAGGCGCATATATTTATCCTTTTCCGCGGCGAGCTGTTCCTCAAGCTCCTTGATTTTAGCTTCTTTTTCGTCGACAACCTCGGCGGCTTCGGTTTCTTCCTCCTCAGCCTCGTCAGCCTTTACCTCGGCTGCCTTGGTGTCTTTGGTCTTATCTTTTTTAGCCATTGTATATCCTCCTCTTGGGGTTATTCACGTTTTATGTCCGTCAGCTCGTCAATCAGCTCTCCGGCGCAGTCCGCGACACATTCGAGGAGAGCAAAGTTCCTCGCGTAGTCGGTTCTAAGCGGCGTTATCAGCGCCGTTACGCCCGACGGACTGCCGTCGATTTTGTACCGTGCCGATATCAGCGAATAATTCGCAAGCTCAACGCGGCTGTTTTCCCTGCCGATTAACGCGGCTGTGTGCTGCGGAGATTTTTCAAGCGTTGCCGCGAGGTCGTGCGGACTGTTCAAAAACTCGATTATCCTGCGTGCCGAGCGGAAATCCGCATCCTCCGAAAAGGCGAGCTTTCCTCTGCCGCTCTGGTAAACGCTGACCGTCGTCGCCTGCTCTGCCGCGTCCTGCACTGCCATCAGCGCCGAGGGCATTAAAAGCGACATTTCACCGAACCTTACGGCGGCGGTCTGGATGAACGGGCGGTTTACCGAGCTCAGCTTTACTCCGGTGAAAATCTCGTTGAACGCCTTGTCAAAAATCCCCATTAGCTCGGGGGTGATTAAAAACTCACAGCGGAACAGCTTGGTTTTGATTGTGCCGTTTGAGGCAATCAGAACCGCCATTGCCGAATGTGCTCCGGTTTGAATGAAGCGCAGGTGGCGGATGTACTGCCTGCCCTGTCCCGAAATCGGCTTGACCTGCATTACGTTGTCAACGTAGTAGCGGTAGCCCTGCGCGGTCGGGATCCTTCCGGCGGAGGTATGCGGCTGAACAATGTAGCCCCGGTTTGTAAGCTCGACCATATCGTTGCGGACGGTCGCGGACGAAACGTTCATACCGGTTTCGGATATAAGCGACTTTGAGCCGACGGGCTCTCCGGTGGCGATATAGCTTTCTACAATAGCCGCGAGTATGTTTTGTCTTCTTGCGGCGGGCTCCATTTTGTTCACCTCTGTTTCGTTTTAGCACTCTTGGTGGTGGAGTGCTAATCACTGTATTCTTACTATAATACCAAAGTCAGAAAAAGTCAATACTTTTGCCAAAATAATTTCCTGATTTTAAAAAGTTTCACTTTATTATCACATTACCCTTGCTTTTTGAGCCCGAGCAGGATAAAATAGGGATATATTTTAAATAGTATATAGTCGGGGAGAGTAAAGATGACTCAGTTTTTGCAGTACGGATATGTCTTTTTGTGGGCGATACTTGCGGTGCTCACGTTTTTTATAGGCAGAAAACAGGGGCCGGTAGGTTACCTGCTTTCGGTTTTCTTTGTGTTTATGACGGTGTGGTACGGACTCCGCGCGTTCGGAAACCTGCCGGTGTTTGACGGCGTGTGGGGGTATATTTTCAGAGGACTGCTCGTTGTATTTTTGGCGGTCATCGTCTTTATCTGGTGGAAATCGCGCAAGGCAGCGGCGGAGAACAACGACGATAACAGGGAGCAATAGTCTGCATATTGATTAGTATTTATAATTTGACACAATATATAGACGCGGATTTTTAAAATTCTTAAAAACTCAAATTTTTCAAAAAAATACTTGATTTTTGGCGCTGTATATGATAAAATATCACCTGTATGACGATAATTCCAAGGAGGTGGGACAATGCCCAACATTAAATCTGCAAAAAAGCGCGTTAAGGTTATTGCTACAAAAACAGCCCGCAACAAGGCGACAAGGTCAGCTCTCAGAACATCAATTAAAAAGGCTTACTATGCTGTTGACACAAATGCTGACAACAAGCAGGAGGCAGTTCGTCTTGCTATCAAGAAAATTGACCAGGCTGTTGCCAAGGGTATTCTTCATAAGAATACTGCTGCAAGAAGCAAGTCTTCGCTCGCAAAGCGTCTGAACGCTTCTGCATAAGTTTAATAACTGAACAAATTTAAAGCAGAGTTTTTCTCTGCTTTTTTTGTTGCCCGCTCAGTTGCGCACAAGGTGCGCACGAGCGATGGCTAAAAAAACAAGCGCAAAATCAGCGCTTGTTTTTAATTTTACTGTTGACTTTTTACAAAAAATTGTTTAGAATATATATAGATATTTTTTGAAATAAATCTTTTTGGAGGTCGTCAATATGAAGAAAAGAAAATTTATGCTTATTATCGGCGTTATTTCCTTAGTTGCGGCTATCTCGGCTGCGTTTACCGCTTTCTTTGTTCTGAAAGAGAAGCAGAAGAAGGATGACGAAGAGCTTATGGAGTATCTTGACAACTCTATTGAATAACAGCATATTAAGGACCGTTCGTTTTGAACGGTCTTTTGAATTTTGGAGGGTATTATGGTTGAACAGGAGCTTGAAAAACTGCTTAAGGCGGCGCGGCTTGACGAAAGCTTAAAGGCTGAGCTGATCAAAACGCGCGAAAGCGATAATCCCGTCGAGGATTTTTGCGCTTTGTGCAGGCAAAAGGGGTACAATATTACGGCAGGCGAGCTGTTTGCCTCGGGACAGAATAACAGCGACGCAAAGCTGCGAAGCGTCAACGGCGGAGGTGTAAACCCGATTGACGGCTGGGACGACACCTACGAGCAATTTTTTACCGAACTCATCTGGTGCGGAAAATAGTCAAAATTTATGGTATTTATGAATTAATTGTAACTAAAGATTACAATATATTTGTGCAAATTTACTTGCAATAAGTTGCGGTTTGTGGTATATTTAAGTTGAAAAACATAGGCGGCTATGCCTATAATTTAAAAGGAGGAACAAAAATGAGTTCTGTAAAAAAGTACATTGCCGAATTTATCGGCACAATGGTTCTTGTAGTTTTGGGCTGCGGAACCGCAATGCTCGTTGGCTGCGACGCTAAAAACGGCTGCGGCTACATCCTTACCGCGCTCGCGTTCGGTTTGGTTATCGTTGGAATGGCTTACTGCGTAGGCAATATCTCGGGCTGCCACATCAACCCTGCCGTTTCTCTCGGAGTTTTGATTTCGGGCGGTATGAGCGTAGCTGATTTTGTTGGTTACATCATCTCCCAGTGCCTCGGCGCATTCGCAGGCGCAGGTATCCTCGCTGCTGTTTTCGGTCTCGGCGGAGTTACCGACCAGACAGGTGGTCTCGGCGCAAACGGCCTTGCAGGCGTTAATGAGAGCGCTGTAGCAGGTCTTATTGTTGAGTGCTTCCTCACATTCGTATTCGTACTCACAATCCTCGGCGTTACATCAAAGAAAGCCGGCCACGGTTCGTTCGGCGGTCTTGTAATCGGCCTTACACTCACACTCGTACACATCCTCGGCATCGGTCTTACCGGCACATCGGTTAACCCGGCTCGCAGCTTCGGTCCGGCTCTGGTTGCTTTAATGCAGGGCAACGCCGCTCCTATGGGCGTACTTTGGGTATTCATCGTTGGTCCGTTTGCAGGCGCGATTGTTGCGGCTCTCGTTTACAAGTTCCTCGAGGGCAAGAAAGAGGCTTAATTTTAATTGCAAAATATTCGGGGCGGACGGCGTGTCCGCCCTTTTTGCTTGCGAATGAATATTTAATGTAAAAAAAATTAAAATAACCCTTGACAAATATTTAAGTGTTGAGTATAATTTAATTGAACTCAATCAATTGAGCTCAACCAAATTGTTTTAGGGGGAAATATTATGTCAGTATATGATTACAAAGTTAAAGATGCAAAGGGCAATATGGTAGACCTTTCAGACTACAAGGGTAAGGTTTTGCTGATTGTCAACACCGCTACGGGCTGCGGTTTTACTCCGCAGTATGAGGGACTCGAGAACCTGTATAAAAAGTACAAAGAACAGGGCTTTGAAATTCTCGACTTCCCGTGCAACCAGTTCGGCAACCAGGCGCCGGGTTCGGATGAGGAGATTGTTTCGTTCTGCCAGCTTAAGTATAACACCAGCTTTAAGCAGTTCTCAAAGATTGAGGTAAACGGCGAGAATGAAATTCCTCTTTACAACTACCTCAAAAGCCAAAAGGGCGGCGTTATGGGCAGCAAAATCAAGTGGAACTTCACCAAGTTCTTAATCGACCGCGACGGCAACGTTGTTGACCGTTTCGCGCCGACGGTTACTCCCGAAAAAATCGACGGAAAAATCGCGGCACTTCTATAAAATCTAAATTTAAAGCGAGGCAAATATCATGAGATACAGTTACAAAACCAGAGGCGTTTGCGCAAGAGAAATCGACTTTAACCTTGACGGCGACGTTGTAAGCGACATCAGCTTTTTGGGCGGCTGCAACGGCAACCTGAAGGCTATTTCAAAGCTTTGCGACGGAATGACCGTTGAGCAGATTGAAAAAAAGCTAAAGGGCAACACCTGCGGTCCGAGGTCTACTTCATGCGCGGATCAGTTCGCGCTCGCGGTTAGGGAAGCCTACAACAGAGAGCACGCAAACTGAGGTGGACTATGAGCGAAAATAAATTTGAGCCGCTTAAGCTCGAAAATCAAATGTGCTTTCCGCTTTATGCCGCGGCGCGCGAGGTTGTAAAGCTGTACCGTCCGCACCTCGACAAAATCAACCTGACCTACACCCAGTACATCGCGATGATGGTGTTGTGGGAGCAAGAGCAGTGCAGTGTCAAGGAGCTTGGACAAAAGCTGTATCTCGACTCGGGAACCTTGACTCCCGTGCTCAAAAGCTTGGAGCAGAAGGGCTTTATCCGCCGTTTCCGCAGCGAAAGCGACGAGAGAGTTTTGCTTGTGGAGCTGACAAAGGACGGCGAAAAGCTCAAAAAGAGCGCTGAGGGCATACCGCAGTCGGTAGGCGCGTGTATCGGCTTGTCGCCCGAAGAAGCGATTCAACTCTACACCTTGCTATATAAGGTTTTAGGAAACGTAACCTGATAAATAAACAAAACGGCTGTCAACCGCGTTTGTGCGCAGGTTGACAGCCGTTGTTTTAAATTTAAAGTTTAAGTTGTGCTCATCTCGGGCTCGTCCATAAAGGTGTCGCGCGAATCCCTGAAAAGCAGAGTTACGCACCAGATTGCGGCAAGAGCTACGAGAATGTAGATAATTCTGCTGACTACACCCGTCTGTCCGCCGCCGATAAAGCCCACAAGGTCAAACTGGAAAATGCCTATGCTGCCCCAGTTCAAGCCTCCGATGATAAGCAGTGTTAAAGCTATTCTGTCAATCATTTTATTACCTCCTTTTACGGTAGTGTAATTATTGTTGACGGAATTTTTGCTTTTATTCGTATTTTTTGATTTTTAAAGACCGAATGCCGTTATCAGGCCGAGCGCCAAAAATCCGAGCGCGATTACGCAAATACCGAAAATGCGCGTCATAAATACGGCTTTTTTGATTTTGCGCTTTTTAATCATACCCTCGGTGGGCATAGGCACGGCGATTATCATAATGCCGAGCAGAGCGCAGCTTACGGCTGTTATAATCGCTCCCGGGCCCTTTATAAATGAGAATAAAAACAGTCCTACGGGAATTGCGATAACGCAGATTGTGCTGATGATGTAAAACGGTCTGGCGAATTTTTCCGCCTTTTCGTAGTATTTATTCGCGTTGATGTGGCACTCGTCACTGCAGTATTGCTCATGATAGGAAATTTCCTTGGCGCAGTATTCGCACTTTTTCATATATAGCATCTCCAAAATAAAAATCGTTATTACGGTAATATTTTATCATAGTGCAGGCCTTATTTCAATAAGTATTTCAAAATAGATTGTCAACCGCACTAAAACAAATTGGTTGACAAATGGATTGCGCTGTGCTATAATGTCAACAGAAAATTTAAAAGAGGTTGACATTATGGAAAAGAAAAACAATTCAAAGCTAAAGCTTACCACACTCGCAATGGCGCAAATCGCCGTCAGCGCGGCTCTGCTGTGCGTGCTGTCGCCGCTGGCAATTCCGCTGCCCATTCCCGTGCCGTTTACGCTTCAGGTGCTCGTGGTGATTATGATTGCGCTGATTTTAAAACCCTCATACGCGATTATCGCCCAGCTCATTTACACCGTGCTCGGCATTGTGGGACTTCCGGTTTTCTCGGGCGGAAAAAGCGGCTTCGGCACAATCCTTTCGCCAACGGGCGGCTTTATCATCGGCTTTATCATCGCTTCGTTCTTTGTAAGCCTTGTAAAGGAAAAGCTCAAAATCAAAAATTCGGTTTTAAGGTACATCCTCTCGTCGGTAATCGTCGGAATTCCCTGCATTTATATCCCGGGAATAGCGATGTATATGATTTTTGTCAAGACCGATTTGCTTACCGCGATAGTAACGCTCACCTCGGTATTTATCCTGATTGACCTTGCAAAGTGTGTAATCGCTTCGCTGATTGCCGTGCCTGTTAACAAGGCGCTCGATAAAATAAAATAATTTGTTCGGGACGGTGCAAACCGCCCCGATTTTTTCTGCCTTAAATTAACTATTTTCTTGACAGAGCCGTATATATATGATAATATTTAATCGTACTATATTTATTAATACAATACCGCGGTGCTGTTTGAGGGGACGCTCGGCGGTGAATTGCAGGGGGAAATTATGTTTCAGATTGATTTTTCATCGAGAATGCCAATCTACGAGCAGCTTTACTACAACGTCATCAAGCTTGCTTCCGCCGGGGTTATCAAGCCCGGCGACAAGCTGCCGCCGGTAAGGGTGATTGCCGCTCAGCTCGGTATCAACCCAAACACCGCCGCAAAGGCGTACCGTGAGCTCGAGCAGGACGGCTATATCTTTTCGTCCGTCGGCAGGGGAAGCTACCTCACCGACAAGCTTGACAAGCATTCGGCGCAAAAGGCGATGGTGATAAACGAGTTTAAGACCGCGGCGAAAAACGCGGTGAACTTCGGCGCGGACAAGGAAAAGCTGATTGAGATTGTGGAGAAAATGTTCAAAGGAGGTTAATGCTTTGATTGAATTTAAAAACCTTACCAAACGCTTTGACAAGGTCGTCGCGGTAGACAACCTCTGCCTTGACATCAAGCAGGGCACGGTGCTAGGGCTTGTCGGCAGCAACGGAAGCGGAAAATCAACGCTTTTGCGTATGCTCTCGGGAGTTTTCGCGCCCGACGAAGGCGAGATTTTGCTCGACGGCGAAAGTCTTTTTGACAATCCCGCGGCAAAGGGAAAGTGCTACTTCATCCCGGATTTTCCGTACTTTTACAACAGCTCTACTATAGAAAACACCGCGGCTCTGCTGCGCGATATTTACCCGAACTGGAGCGAATTTCAGTATGAAAAATACTGCTCGATGTTCCCGATTGACCGAAACGGCAGAATTATCAATATGTCAAAGGGTATGCAGCGCCAGGCTGCGCTGATTTTGGCGCTTTCGACCTGTCCGGACTATCTGTTTTTGGACGAGATTTTCGACGGACTTGATCCTGTTGTGCGCCACCTGCTCAAAAAGATTTTGATTGAGCATGTGCTCGAGCACGGAATGACGGTAATTATCGCCTCGCACAACCTCCGCGAGCTCGAGGATTTGTGCGACAGAGTTTGCCTTATGCACCGCGGAAAGGTGCTTATGGAGCGTGATATCGACTCGCTCAGGCTTGAATTCAGAAAGGTTCAGGTCGCGTTCAACCAAGTTCCGAATGTGCCGGATTTGTTCGCCGGAATCAATGTGGTGAACGTATGGCGCAACGGCAACGTGTTCAACGTTACGATCCGCGGAACAGAGGCGGAATTTATGCCTCAGCTAAACGCGCTTAACCCTGCGTATATCTCGGCTATGCCGCTTACGCTGGAGGAAATATTTATCAGTGAAATGGGGGCTGCCGGATATGACACAAACAACATCGTCTAAGGGAAAATTCAAAAACGGCTTCGCCCTGTTTAAGTGGGAGCTCAAAAGCTGCAGGAGCACGCTGATTGTCTTTTCGATCCTCGCCGCCACGTTTATCACGATTGTTTTCACGCTCTCACTCGTTGTAGGCTACACAAACGCGATTCAGGACGGCGAAATTGACTACAGTCAAATTCAAAACGCTCTGAGCGTGTTCCAGTACATAAGCGGATATATGGTTTTCGTTTTGACCGCCGTGTTTACAATTGTCTACACAATCCGCATTTACTCGTACCTGCACAACAAGCGCAAGGCGGATTTGTACGGCTCAATGCCCGTCAGCCGCCGCACGTTTTTTGTTTCTAAAACCGTTTCGGCGTATCTGCTGTCGGTAGTTCCGGCGCTGTTTTTCCTCGGAATAATCTCGATTATCACCGTGATAATGGGGCAGCCTGTCGTTACTGACTTCGCTATGCTCTACGTAAGGCTGCTCATCGGCGCAATCGCCTGCATTTCGTTCTACGGACTTTTGGCGGTTTGCTCGGGCACAACGCTCAACGCAGTGCTTAGCTTTATCGCGATAAATGCAGCTTATCCGGTTTCTACCCTGTTTATCAAGGGCGCAATCAAGGCGTTCTTTTACGGAATGCCCACGAACCAGTACAGCACAAGCTTTGTTATGAAGGCGCTCAATCCGATGGCAGCTTACGACGGCACAAATGTTATCTACTGGCTGGTGTTCACGGCGGTTTGCCTGTTCCTCGGAATTTGGCTCGTCAAAAAGAGGAGAGCCGAATGTGCCCAGACCTCGTTCGCGTACCACCTGCCCTGCTATATCGTAGAGGTGCTTGTCGCGTTTATCATCGGAATGTTC
>ONPH01000098.1 GCA_900319655.1 uncultured Eubacteriales bacterium | reverse complement strand
ATTCCCTTGTCCAGCCAAAATTTGCGGCACTTCTTAATTATTACATTGTAAATATTCTTTTAATTATTTCTCTGTCCTCTTGACGGGGTGCGGTTCATTTCTGCCAACAGCCTGTTTTGTTATGTAGTTTAATTTTAATCAGCTCGCGAAGCGAATTTAGCTTGCCGAAGGCAAATTTAGCTCAATTACTCTATCGGCTCAAAGTCAGCTACACCGTGCTTGCACAGCGGACAGATGAAGTCCTCGGGTAAATCCTCGCCTTCATAAATATATCCGCAAACCTTGCATACCCAGCCTTTTTTGCCGTCGGTTTCGGGCTTGGGCTTAACGTTGTTCTGGTAGTAGGTGTAGGTCATAGTCTCCTTGTCGGAGAGCACTCTTGCCTCTGTTACCTCGCAGATGAACATTCCGTGAGTGTCGAGGTCAACGTACTGCTCTACCTTAAGCGACATAAACGAGTTGATGTAGTGGGGGAGGAAAACAAGTCCGTTGTCGCTCTTAAGCGGCTGGCAGTCCTTGAACTTGTCGGTGTTTCTTCCGCTCCGGAAGCCGAAGTTCTCAAACACGCTGAACGGAGCGTCTACCGACAGGCAGTTAACGTTCATCTTGCCTGTTTCCTGAATTACGTGGTGCGAGTAGTTCTGCTTGTTAATGCAAACGGCGATGCGGTTGGGAGAGTTTGTAACCTGGGTAACGGTGTTAACGATAAGTCCGTTGTCCTTTTTGCCGTCGTTCGAGGTAACAACATACAGACCGTAGCCGATGTTGAACAGCGCGGTGAGGTCGTTTTTGTTCGCGGTGTCGGCGTTCTGAGCCATATAGTCCTTGCAAAGCTCGTCGGCAAGCGCTTCAAGCTGAGCGGTGCTCTCGTCGTTAAGAGCGGACATAATCTTTACGGTGTTGTCGGTAAAGGTGATGTTCTTGCAGCCCTCTAACATTTTTCTCATAGTCTTGGCCGCAAGCGGAGCCCATGAGCCGTTCTCGATAAGACCGATTGTCTTGTTCTGGAAGTTGCGCTCGGTGAGGTGGTTGATGAATTCGCGCATAAAGGGGAAAATTTCTGCGTTATATGTAGTTGTCGCGAGTACAATTCTGCCGTAGCGGAAAGCGTCCTCAACGCACTCTGCCATATCCTCGCGCGCAAGGTCGTTAACAACAACCTTGGGGCAGCCCTTTGACTTGAGCATATCGGCAAGCTTCATAACAGCTTTTTTGGTGTTGCCGTAAACCGAGGTGTAGGCAATCATAATGCCGTCGGTCTCGGTGGAGTAGGACGACCATGTGTTGTACAGTCCGATATAGTAGCCGAGGTTCTCGGTGAGAACAGGGCCGTGGAGCGGACAGATAATCTGAATGTCGAGGTTAGCAGCCTTTTTGAGCAGGTTCTGAACCTGAGCGCCGTACTTGCCTACAATGCCGATGTAGTAACGTCTTGCCTCGCAAGCCCAGTCGTCCTCAACGCCTGCGGCCTTTTTAATAAAGCTTGAAATTCCGTTGTCAACAGCGCCGAACTTTCCGAAGCCGTCGGCAGAGAAAAGAACCTTGTCGGTGCTGTCGTAGGTAACCATTACCTCAGGCCAGTGAACCATAGGAGCGGCTACAAAGTTGAGCACGTGCTTGCCGAGCTCAAGGGTGTCGCCTTCCTTAATGACAATCTGTCTGTCCTCAAAGTCAGTGCCGAAGAAGTTTTTCATCATCACAAAAGCCTTTGCGGAAGATACAATCTTTGCGTTGGGATATAAATCCATAAAGTTCTTGATGTTTGCGCTGTGGTCGGGCTCCATGTGCTGAACAACAAGATAGTCGGGCTTTCTCTCGCCGAGAGTCATCTCGAGCTTTGAAAGCCACTCGTTCTTAAAGTTGCGGTCTACGGTGTCCATAACCGCAATCTTCTGGTCGAGGATAACATAAGAGTTGTAAGCCATACCCTCGGGTACAACATACTGACCCTCGAACAAATCAATTTTGTGGTCGTTAACGCCGATATACTTGATATCATTGGTAATTTGCATTGAAATTTCCTCCTTGTATTTTAGGATTTTTATAAACATTTTTATTATAGCAAAAGTTAAGGGGTTAATCAAGCCTTTTTTAGAGTTTAATGTTTAGAGTTTAATTATTTATAGGAAACGTTCGTTATAAATTTAAAGGCTCCCCCATCGCGTAAGCTATGGGAAATTCCCCTGTTAGGGGAAATGTCACGAAGTGACAAAAGGGTTGCCGTTTTCGCCAGAAAAAGCTGTCAGCTTTAGCTGACTGAGGGGGCGGCGTATGTGCCAACGCGATTTATCCGTTGCATTTCATAACGTGTCGTTTGCGGAAACGTCTGCCCCCTCCGTCATTTTGCAAGCAAAATGCCACCTCCCCCGTTTTTTTGAACGGGGGAGGCTTTTTATCGGGCGGACACATGGGTGATTCCCCTATCAGGGGAAATGTCACGAAGTGACAAAAGGGTTGCCGTTGTGCTAAGAACGCCCCTACTATTAAACTCTAAACTCTCAACTCTCAACTCTAAACACTAAACTCTTAACTCTCTGAAATGATTTTTCTGATTTCTTCCTCTGCCTGCTTAACCTCGTCATAAAACGCGCTTGACGGTACGCGTAACGCGCCGTTGCCCAGTATTATCAGCTGTTCCATTCCGTCGGAGGTAACTATTGTACGACGCCTTTTCTATGTACATATCGGCGGTCTCGGCTCCCTTGGTGTAGACGATTGTAATGCCGTTTACCTTTTCAATCTCGCGGTTGCCGGGTACGCGGTACGCGTCGAATACCAAAATCAACTCGCATTTGCGGTAGCCCTGAAAGTTGCAGAGAATATTTATCAGCGCGTTCCTCGCGGTGTCAATGCTTCCCTCGCTGAGCTTTTTTAGGTTCTCCCACGAGAAAATCACGTTGTAGCCGTCCACAAGCACATACTCCGTGCCGTCAAACTTTGGCGGCTTTTTGTAGGCTTTTGACTTTTGCGGAATGTTCTCCGCCTTAAAGTGCCGCTTAACCGCGCTTTGCTTTGACTTGCCCGCACTGCCGTAGGTCTGCTCAAAAATCCTGACAAGCTCCTTGTCGAGAGCAAAGATGTCCTTTTCGTTTTTGTAGCGGTCAAGCGTGTGAGCTTCAACCGCGCTGTAGGTGACTTCCTCAGCCTTAGCGGTGCTTTCGAGAGCGGACGGCAGGTGCATATATCCGCGCACCTTGTCCCACTTTACGTTATGCCCTGCGCCGTGAGAGCAGAAAACCGAGTCGCAGGGGTTGTCGGTGTCAGCCTCGGGATTGTAGCCGAATTCCGCGATAATCTCATCGGCGTTATGGCAAGGCTCGTAGCCCTTCAGCGAACAGCTCAGCCTGCCCCTGCCCTTTGAGTAGCCGTTTAGCTCGCGCGTGTAACCGCGCATTTCGGAAGCAGGCGCTGTGCCTGTCAGTATCACCGTATCGCCCTGCTGTTCGGGAGGGTTGATTGTTCCGCTCATACGCTGAATATCCGTCATCGCCCTGCCGACACATTCATTCGGAAGTTCCAAAGTGAAGTCGTAAACAGGCTCGAGCAGTACGCTTTCGGCAGTCATTAAGCCCTGACGGACGGCTCTGTAAGTGGCTTGGCGGAAGTCGCCGCCCTCGGTGTGCTTTGCGTGAGCCCTGCCCGAGACAAGCGAAATTTCCATATCCGTAACCGGAGAGCCCGTCAGCACTCCGATATGAGTTTTTTCGTACAAATGGGTGAGGATAAGCCTCTGCCAGTTTTTGTCAAGGCTGTCCTCGCGGCAGTCGGATTTGAACACCAGACCGCTTCCGCTTTTGAGCGGCTTTAATATCAGGTGAACCTCGGCGTAGTGGCGCAGGGGTTCAAAATGTCCCACGCCCTCGACGGTGTTTTTTATCGTTTCTTTATAAATTATATTTCCTTTACCGAAATTTACTTCAAACCCAAAGCGCTCCTGTATTATGCTCTGCAAAACCTCAAGCTGGATTTCGCCCATCAGCTGAACAAGGATTTCTCCGCGTTCGCTGAGCACTACGTTTAAGGTCGGATCCTCATTTTCGAGCATTTTCATTTTCTGCATTGCGGTGTGCTCGTCAATGCAATCGGGGAGTTCAAGGCGGTAGGTGAGCACCGGCTCCAAAAACGGCTGAGTTGCGCTTTTTTCAATTCCCAAGCCGTCGCCCGGGCGCGCAAAGTTAATGCCCGTAACCGCGCAGACCGTGCCTGCCTCGGCGCGGTCGGTTTGGGTGAATTTATCGCCCGAGTAAATGCGGATTTGCCCGACCTTTTCGCCGTCAACATTCTTTTCGCTTTTTAGAACCTCGCGGACATTCAGCGCTCCGCCCGTGACCTTGATAAACGTCAGCCGTGCGCCCTTGCTGTCCTCGGAAATTTTATACACCTTCGCGCCGAATTTCTCAGGGTATTCGGGCTGTTCGGCGCAGCGGTCAAGGCAGTTCATAAACTGCTCTACGCCGTCAAGCTTCAGCGCCGAGCCGAACATACACGGAAAGATTTTGCGCCTTTTTATCTCGCGCGAAATGCTCTCCAAACTCAGCTCTCCGCTGTCGTAATACTCGTTTAACAGCTCGTCGGAGCACAGCGCGGCGTTTTCATAAAACTGCTCGGTGCCGGGGCTTTCAAAATCGACGCAGTTGTCGCTCAGCTTTTGCTTTAATTGCTTTAAAACCTCGTCCTTGTCAGCTCCGTCCAAGTCCATTTTGTTGACGAAGATAAAGCACGGCACATTGTACTTTTTCAGCAGCTTCCAGAGCGTTTGGGTGTGGCTTTGAACGCCGTCTGTTCCGCTGATGACAAGCACCGCATAGTCGAGCACCCTGAGTGCGCGTTCCGTCTCGGCGGAAAAATCCACGTGTCCCGGGGTGTCGAGCAGGTAAAATTCGGTGTTGCCGAAGGGGAACACCGCCTGCTTTGAGAATATTGTAATTCCGCGAGAGCGTTCGAGCGCGAACGTGTCGAGAAATGAATTTTTGTGGTCAACCCTGCCCAGCCGCTGAATACTGCCCGAGCAGTAGAGCATAGCCTCGGACAGGGTGGTTTTGCCGGAATCCACGTGCGCGAGAATTCCGAGAGTTATCTTTTTCTTCATTGTTTATCTCTGTATTTACAGTTTGCCGAACAGCCGTCACAGCAGCCGCTGCAGCCCTTGCCTTTTCTTTTTATAATCACAATCACCGCGATAATCACAACAACGGCAATTGCCGCGATAATCAAAATGTCAAAAATATTCATTTAACCGCCTGTAATCAATATCATAATCAGGTGTGCAATGCTCGCGGCAATCCACGCGATAAAACACTGCCAAACCACTACTCCCAGCGACCAGCGCACTCCGAGCTCGCGCTTGATTGCGGCGATTGAAGCCACGCAGGGGGTGTACAGGAGCGAGAAAACGAGCATTGAAACCGCCGAGGCGGAATTGAGCACTGTACCGACGTTGCTGCCGAACAGCACGTTGAAGGTCGAAACAACGCTCTCCTTCGCCATAAATCCGCTTATCAGCGAGGTGCAAATCCGCCAGTCGCCCAAGCCGAGGGGGTTCATCACGGGCACGAGCAGTCCCGAAATTTTCGCCAGTATGCTCTCGCCCGGGTCGCTCACAAGCCTGAACCGCAAATCAAAGCTCTGCAACAGCCAAATTACAATTGTCGCGATTAAAATTACCGTGAACGCCCTTGAAAGGAAGTCCTTAGCCTTTTCCCACAAAAGCTGCGATACGTTGCGTACACCGGGCAGTCGGTAGTTTGGCAGCTCCATTACGAACGGCACCGCGCCGCCCTTGAACAGCGTGCTTTTGAAAATCAGCGCCATTCCGATTCCGATTAAAATTCCGAGAATGTACAAGCCGAGCATAATCAGCCACTTGTATTTCGGAAAAAATGCGTCTACAAAAAACGCATATATCGGCATTTTTGCCGAACAGCTCATAAACGGAGTGAGCAAAATCGTCATTTTTCTGTCGCGCTCACTCGGCAGGGTTCGGGTTGACATAACCGCAGGAACGGTACAGCCGAAGCCGATTAACATCGGCACAATGCTCCTGCCCGATAGTCCGATTTTTCGCAGAGCCTTGTCCATAAAAAACGCCACACGCGCGATATATCCGCTGTCCTCGAGCAGTGACAGGAACAAAAACAGCGTCACGATTATCGGCAAAAAGCTCAGCACGCTTCCTACGCCCTTGAAAATTCCTTCGATTACAAGCCCGTGAATTACGTCGTTTACGCCTGCGCTTGTCAGCGCCGAGTCAACAACGCTTGTCAGATTGTCAATGCCCAAGCCCAGCAGCTTTTGCAAATTTCCGCCGATTACGCTGAACGTCAGGAAAAACACCAAGCCCATAATCAAAATGAACATCGGCACGGCGGTAAATTTACCGGTCAGGATTTTGTCGATTTTCTCCGAACGCAGGCTTTCCCTGCTCACGCTCGGCTTGGTCACAGCCGCGGAGCATACCCTCTCGATAAACCCAAAGCGCATATCCGCAATCGCCGCCGAGCGGTCAAGTCCGCGTTCCTTTTCCATCTGCAAAACAATGTGCTCTATCATTTCAAGCTCGTTTTGCTCGAGCTTAAGCGCCTTAATAATCAGCCCGTCGCCTTCAATCACCTTGCTCGCGGCAAAGCGCTGGGGGATACCTGCCTTCTTCGCGTGGTCCTCAATCAGGTGGCTTATTCCGTGCAGGCAGCGGTGAACCGCCCCGCCGTTGTGGGATGAGTCGCAGTAGTCCTGCGGCACGGGCTTTTCCTGATAATGAGCGATGTGCACGGCGTGGCGCACAAGCTCGTCAACGCCCTCGTCCTTTGCTGCGGAAATCGGCACTACAGGCACGCCGAGCCGCAGCTCCATCTCGTTTACGTCGATTGAACCGCCGTTTGAGGTCAGCTCGTCCATCATATTGAGCGCCACTACCATCGGCACGTCCATCTCGAGCAGCTGCATCGTCAGGTACAGGTTGCGCTCGATGTTTGTTGAGTCCACAATATTTATAATCGCCTTTGGCTTTTCTTCAAGCACAAAGTTGCGCGATACGATTTCCTCGCTCGAATACGGCGACATCGAGTAAATTCCCGGCAGGTCGGTAACAAGCGTATCGGGGTGACCTTTAATTACGCCGTCCTTGCGGTCTACGGTAACTCCCGGGAAGTTGCCGACGTGCTGGTTAGCTCCGGTCAGCTGGTTGAACAAAGTTGTCTTTCCGCAGTTTTGGTTGCCGACAAGCGCAAAGGTGAGCTGAGTGCCGTCGGGGAGAGGATTTTCGCTGCCTTTTTCGTGGAACCTTCCGCCTTCACCAAGTCCCGGGTGAGCGGCTTTTTTATGCTTCTTTTTAGGCTTTGGAGCTTCCGCCTTTTTATCGACAGGCTCAACCTCGATTTTATCCGCGTCGTCAATTCTGAGCGTGAGCTTGTAGCCGTGAATTAACAGCTCCACAGGGTCGCCCAAGGGAGCGTACTTTACCACGGTGATCTCCGCGCCGGGGATAACGCCCATATCCAAAAAATGCTGTCTTAAAGCGCCCTCGCCGTTTAGCTTTACAACGCGCGCGGTCTGCCCGATTTTTATACTACATGCGCTATGACTATGGTAATTATGTAGATAAGAACAAGTTTGATAATCAAGTTAATAGTTTAATCATAAAATTGACTTTCAGTCCGGTTTATGCTATAATGTCACCATCAAACAACAAGCGAGGTGAGTTGCGTGACCAGCAGCGACAGTTACGGTCCCGGAGGGCGAATTCGACAGTGCAAAATACCGCGGAACGTTCGGCTGTGCGCCGCGTAACCGCTTATTTGTATTGCCGTTTATCCCTCTGAATTTCAGGGGGATTTTTTGTGTCCGAACCGTTTCTATCAAAATTTCGATAACGGAGGGAAGTTATGGCAAAGGAAAAAAATATTAACGACAACACTCTTGTTCAGACCGAAAAACCCGACTATGAGAGCGAGATTATCCGCGTAATCAAGGGCAATTATTCGCCAAAGGCGGCTCTTGAAAAGTTGGGGGACTACCACGGAAGCGACATCGCTCAGGCGATGGACAGCCTTACGCTCCAGGAGCGCAAAAAGCTGTACCGAATTTTAGGCGCGGATATGCTGTCCGACGCGCTCGAAAGGCTCGACGAAAGCGAAGCCGGCGCGTATCTAAACGAGATGGACTTGAAAAAGGCGGCAAAGGTTGTGTCGAACCTTGAAACCGACGCCGCGGCGGATATATTAATGGAAATCGGCAAGGAAAAGCGGCTGCTGATTATCGAGGAGCTCAACCCCGAGGTCAAGAAGGACATCAGACTTATCGCGTCGTTCGACGACGACGAAATCGGCAGCAAGATGACCACCAACTGCATTGTTATCCGCGAGAATTTGAGCGTTAAAGAGGCGATGAGGGAGCTTGTCGCCCAGGCAAAGAAGAACGACAATATCTCAACCCTTTTCGTCACCGACGAAAACGAGGAATACTACGGCGCGATTGACCTTAAAGACTTAATCACTGCCGACAGCGGTGTTCCTTTGGAGGATTTAATCGTGACGTCGTTCCCGTACGTTTACGCGCACGAGAGCATTGACGACTGTATCGAAAAGCTGAAGGACTACTCCGAGGCTTCAATCCCCGTGCTTGACAACTCAAATTCGCTGCTTGGCGTAATCACCGCCCAAAGCCTGATTGAGGTTGTTGACGACGAGATGGGCGAGGACTACGCAAGGCTGGCAGGTCTTACCGCGGAGGAGGACTTAAAAGAACCTCTGCTTATGAGTATCCGCAAGCGCCTGCCGTGGCTGATTGCGTTGCTTGGTCTCGGCATTATCGTCTCGGCGGTTGTCGGCTCATTCGAGAAGGTAGTGGCTCAGCTTACGCTGATTATGGCGTTCCAGTCGCTGATTTTGGATATGGCAGGTAACGTCGGAACTCAGTCGCTCGCGGTGACGATCCGTGTGCTGACCGATGAAAATTTGAGCTTCTCGCAGAAGTTCAGGCTCGTTATAAAGGAAACGAGAGTAGGTATTTTTAACGGACTTATCCTCGGCGTAATTTCCGTTTTGTTCGTAGGGCTTTATATTATGTTTATCAAGCACCACGACGCCGGATTTTCATTTGCCGTGTCGGGCTGTATCGGCTTTGCGCTGCTCGTTGCAATGGCAGTGTCAAGCGCGGTCGGCACGCTCATTCCGCTGTTCTTCAAGAAGATTAAGGTTGACCCTGCGGTGGCCTCGGGCCCGTTGATTACAACCGTAAACGACCTTGTCGCGGTTGTCACCTACTACGGACTTAGCTGGATTTTGCTGATTAATATGCTGCACTTGGGATAGAGTTTAGAGTTGAGAGTTTAGAGTTTAATTATTAAGAGGAAACGTTTGATTAAAGATTTAAAGCCTCCCCCGTCGCAAAGCTACGGGGGAGGTGGCATTTCGCTTTGCGAAATGACGGAGGGGGCGGATTACCCTTTAACGCCACGTTTTTAATATCAACAGAAACGTATAATAAATACCAATTTTTAATTTTCGTATTGCCAAAAACATATTTATATGATATTATAATTTTGAGGTAGTCAATACCTTAAGAGCTCAAACCACGCCGCCTTGAACAAAGGCCTTCTATAAGCAGGCGGCGGGGTTTGAGGTTTCTTTTTTTAAATTAAAAATAATCGAACGCACTTTCGAAAATTCTGTTGATTTTTAAAAATATATGTGGTAAAATAATTAGCCACCGCCAATGACTGACTCTGAAATCATAGAAGCTATAGTTGCACGCGATAAAGACTATTTCGAGCATCCAAAATACCGAACAAATCACATCCAAAACACCGAACAAAATGCCACTAAAATGCCGAATAGCTTGCATAAATAAAAAAAATATTGTATCTTTGCAGCAAAATTACAACTCCTATGGAAGAGACTATCCTAAACGCCTCGCAATCAGGCATTGAGATTTATGTAGCGCCTGATAACAGCATCCAATTGCAAGTCAAGTTGGATCAAGACACCGTGTGGCTGACAGTAGACCAAATGGCAATGTTGTTTGATCGAGATGTTAAAACTATCCGCAAACATATCAATAATGCTTTGCGAGAAGAATTGGACAAATCCTTGGTTGTCGCAAAATTTGCGTCTACCAAGAAATATGGACGTCGTGAAGGTTATATGCAAGAAGTGGAATTGGACTCAAATTCCGTTAGTTCCATTTTGGAACATACTGACACAGATGGCAAGGTATACAGCATGCATATCAACAACGCACTACGTGAACTACAATATTATACTTATGTACGCAAGAGCATTTACACCGGAATGGATCACGGAGTTGAAGCCGAATGAGATATATCGAAAAATCGTCCAAATCGGGCGATTTTTTTGTTTATACTTGTGTATGTCACAAAAAAGCAGTAATTTTGCACGACATTTTGAGTAAGAGATCATGGATACATTTGTATTTTTAGGTTTTGGGGTAGATGCGTGGATCACTATTGTGACGGTCTTTGCTATGTTTACGGTGCTGCTCTTCACGCGGATACGTTCCGATGTGGTGTTTCTGATCGCGGTAGGTATCTTGTATGTGACGGGTGTGCTGGATGCGAAAGAGGCGCTGTCGGGTATCAGTCAGACATCGGTAGCGGTAGTGGGCGTGCTGTTTGTGGTCATCGCCGGATTGATGCATACGGGTGTATTACAATGGATCGTGAAGCATCTGTTGGGTACGCCGAAGGGGTATGCCCGATCGGTGCTGCGGTTGATGTTACCGGTAGCAGCGTTGAGTTCGTTTTTGAGCAACACGACCGTCGTGGCGCTATTTGTGAACATCGTCAAGATGTGGTCCAAGAAACTCGGTATCTCGCCGTCCAAACTGCTTATTCCGTTGAGTTATGCTTCGGGTATGGGCGGTGTATGTACCTTGATCGGTACGCCTCCTAACCTGATTATCAGCGGTTTATACGAACAGCAGACCGGTCATGCAATGAATATTCTGGCGACCACCATCCCGGGTCTCTTCTGCTTGGCTGTCGGTGTACTGAGTATCATCGCGTTGCGTAAGTTGCTGCCGAACCGTCAATCACCGGAAGCTGCTTTTGAGAGTACCGGCGATTATACAGTGGAGATGTTAGTGCCGTCCGATAACCAACATATCGGCATGACGATCGGTGAATTGGGTCTGAACAGTGTGCAGGGCGGTAGTCTGGTCGAGATACGCCATTTTGATGACGAGAAGATCGTGTCGCCTGTGCCGGATGACGAACCGCTGATGGGTGGTGACCGTCTGATATACGCAGGTCAGATAGGTGATCTGTTGGAGTTGGAACAATCGCACGGACTGGTCAATGCCGATCATCCTGTTTTCCACTACGACGATGCCGCGAAGGGTTCGCATCATCTGCGTACGGCGTATATCAATTTCGGCAGTCATCTGATCGGTACGACCATGGGTACGAATGGTTTTGAAAAAGCGCATGGCGTGACCTTGGTGGCGGTC
>ONPH01000047.1 GCA_900319655.1 uncultured Eubacteriales bacterium | reverse complement strand
AAAGCTCCCTTTTTACAGGGAGCTTAGAATTTTATTGTTGTGCTGCAACTGTCTGAGCCTGCTGGAGCTGGTCGGGAGTTGCCGCGCCTTCTCTAACAAACGGATAGTTGTTAATGTAGAGCACGTCGCCGTCAGCCTTTACGGTGATATCCTTGTCAGACTGCTCAAGGAAGTAGTAGCTGATAGTTACAGTGCTGTCCTTAACGCTGTAAATTCCGCGCATTTCGATATCAACATTGATAGGCGTGTAGGTGTAGGGGTTAATGGTCATTGCCTGCTCGGTATAAGCGGCAGTGCCGTCCTCTTTGAACTCATAAATGAGGTTAAACTCGCCTGTGCTGTATACCCACTTGCCGACAAGCTCATCATTCTTTTCGAACTCGCCTTCGCGCTTAAGCTCGGGAGCTTTGTATGAAGCGGACTCAAACTCATAATTTCTCTCGGCGTTGTCAGCCATGGTAAATTTCATCTTTTTGCCTGTGAAGATGTTACCGCTGTATTCAACAGTGTAATCGCCGTTGAGGAAGTACTGGGTAAGGGTGTCGTACATATTCATATTGATAACGTTATTGCCGTTTTCATCCTTAGACATTGTGTAAGTGCCCTTGCCTGTAACGGTGCCGATTGTCGAAGTAACCGAGCCGTCCTTGTTGAATGTAAAGTAGTAGTCAACGTTTAGCTTGTTGTCGGCTTCATCGCTTGTAGCCGCTTCGCTTGAAACCTCAACCTGTCTTACAAGGTGCCATGTGCCTGTTACGTCGTTGTTAAAGAAAAGTCCGATAACAACTGCTGCAACAGCGGCAAGGCAGACAATAATAAGCGAAATAACGATTGTCTTTTGAAGCATAGGCTTTTTCTTGGGAGCTTCGATTTCTGAAAGAGCCGCTTCATCAGTAACAGCTTCGGCTGTATCTTCTGCTGTTTCTGTTACTTCCTCAGTCGCTCCGTCAACTGCTTCCTCAGCGTTATCCGCTGTTTCAGCAGCAGCTTCCGCAGTTTCCTCTGCAGTCTCAGCGACAGCTTCTTCAACCTGAGCAGCTTCCTCTGTAAGCTCCTCAGCAACCTGTTCTGCGTTTTGTTTATCTTCTGTTAAAGCTTCATTCTCGGTGAGTCCTTCGGTGATTTTATCCTTATTCTCGTCCAAGACATATACCTCCTTTTAAGTACTAACCAATATAATACTACTATTTTTAAAATAAATCAAGCATAAAAACGTTGTTATAATTCCGTAAAGGAATATTCACAAAAAATTCAGCGTTTTTAGATTACAGTTTTGTAACAACTCCATTGTCAAAGCAACACCACAGTGATATAATAATATGGTATGAAAACATAACGAAAGAAAGGAAGTCGTTGTTATGATAAAATCAATGACGGGCTTCGGCAGGTGCGAAACCGAGCTCAACGGCAGAGAAATCACCGTTGAAATCAAAAGCGTAAACCACCGTTACTTTGAGTTTTCGGCTCGCACTCCAAGGGGCTACAGCTTTCTTGACGACAAGCTCAAAAGCTTTGTGAATTCCTACGTTGCAAGGGGCAAGATTGACGTTTATGTAAGCGTCAGCCAGAGCGAGCAAACCCCGTCCGAGGTTACGGTCAATCACCAGCTCGTGTCGGGTTATCTCGGAGCGATGAAGGAAATTTCCGAGACCTACGGAATTGAAAACGACGTTACCGTTGTGTCAATCGCGCGTTTCCCCGAGGTGTTCACGGTTCATAAAGCCCCCGAGGACGAGGAGCAGATTACAGCCGACGTTAGGCGGATATCCTCAGCCGCGCCGAAACCATATTAGGCATAGTAGAGAAAATCGAGGAACGTTCGCCGCAGACCGTAAAGGAATACGAGCAAAGACTGCTCGACAGAATCCGCCAGACGCTCGACAGCTTCAGTGTTGAAATTGACGAGCAGAGGGTACTTACCGAGGTCGCGGTGTTCTCAGATAAGGTAGCCGTAGCGGAAGAAACCGTAAGGCTCAGAAGCCATTTCGACCAGCTTAAAAAGATACTCGAGCTTGGTGAGCCCGTGGGCAGAAAGATAGACTTTATTATTCAGGAAATGAACCGCGAGGCGAACACAATCGGCTCAAAGGTTCAGGATTCAACCCTTGCTCATATGGTTGTTGAAATCAAGGGCGAGATTGAAAAAATCCGCGAACAGGTTCAAAACATTGAGTAATAGTTTAGAGCTGAAAGTTTAGAGTTTATCAAGGCTTCCTTAAATTTAAAGCCTCCACCGTCACTTGTTACGGGGGAGGTGGCACGGCGTAAGCCGTGACGGAGGGGGCAGCGTTAAACATACTACGAGTTTTTAATTAACAAAACTCATATGTATAATTTGAGGATAATTTTATGAAGTTATTAAATATTGGATTTGGAAATCTTGTAAGTCTCGACAAGCTTGTTGCTGTCGCGGCTCCCGATTCCGCTCCGGTAAAGCGAATTGTGCAGGAGGCAAAGGCAAACGGATTGCTTATAGATTCAACCTGCGGCAGAAAATGCAAGTCGGTTTTAATCTGCGAGAGCAACCACGTTGTTTTATCCGCCGTTTCCTGCGAGACCATTCAGAACAGAGCTGAAGAAAGTGAGGACAAAGATGAGTGAAAAAATGGGTAGACTGGTATTGTACTCGGGTTGCTCCGGCGTGGGCAAGGGCACAATATTAAAGGAGCTTATGAGACGCGACGAAAACATCAAGCTGTCCGTCTCAAACACCACAAGAGCTCCGCGTCCCGACGAGGTTGACGGAGTTGACTACAACTTTGTCAGCAAAGAGGAGTTCGAAAAGGTAATTGCCGAGGACGGTTACCTTGAGTACGCCAAGTATTGCGACAACTACTACGGAACTCCCATCAAGCAGGTTAACGATATGCTTACACAGGGCTATAACGTTGTGCTCGAAATCGAGGTTCAGGGCGGACTTCAGGTTATGGAGAACTTCCCGAATATACTGAGCATATTTATTCTTCCTCCGTCGCTCGAGGCACTTGCCGAAAGACTTCGCGGCAGAGGCACCGAGGACGAGGACACCATCAAAAAGCGTCTTAAGCAGGCTGAGCACGAGATGAAGTACAAGGACCGCTACAAGCACGTTGTAGTAAACGACAAGCTTGAGGACGCTATCAATGAAATTCACAACATTATCATAAACGGTAAATAAAGGAGAATTACTATGCATAAGGTAAATGTAGACGAGCTTTTTGAGGGCAAGCAGAGCAAGTACGCTCTCGTAGTAGGCGTTTCAAAAAGAGCAAGAGAGATTACTCAGAAGTTTGAGGACGAGGGCACTGTTACCGAGGATAAGCCCGTGCTCCTCGCAATTGATGAGATTAAAAACCACGACTTAAACATCCTTGAGCCCGACGAAGATGAGCTCGGCTGATAACAGCTCAGCTTTAATTGCAAAAATCGCGATTGAAAATACAGCCTACAGCTTTGACAGGGAATTTTCTTATTTAATTCCCGAAGGCTTACTTCACGACTGCGCCGCAGGCAAGCGCGTGCTTGTGCCGTTCGGCAGGGGCAACCGCAAACGTCAGGGTATTATCACCGAGGTTGTACGTGCCGAAAGTACTGAGGATATAAGCTCATACAAAAGCATTATCGCCGTGCTCGACGACGAGCCTGTTTTGAGCGAAGAACTGCTCAAAACCGCGCGGTTTATGAAGGAGCACTACTTTTGCACGCTGTATGACGCGGTAAAAACAATGCTCCCGGCAGGCGTAAATTACAGGCTTACCACGGTTTACGGAGTTAAGCAGTCTGACGACGGCTTTGAACTAAGCGATGAGGAGCAAAGGCTTTATAACTACCTTCTTCAAAAAAAGAAGTCGGTAAAGCTTGAAAAAATCCTCGACGACTTCGGACTTGCCGACAGCACCTTGCCCGATAAGCTTGTTGAGATGGGCTTGCTTTATAAGTCCGACGAGGCGTTTCGCAAAATCAACGACGCGGTTATGAAGATGACCGCCGTTAACCAAAACGCCGACCCGTCCGCTTTTAAGCTCACACCGAAGCAAAGCGAGGTTTATGAGCTGATAAAGTTGTCGGGCGGAGTATCCGTCAAGGAAATCCGCTACTTTACAGGCGTAACCTCGTCCGTAATCGGCGCGCTCCAAAAAAAGGGGCTTATCTATTTTTATGACGAGGAAGTTTTCAGGATTGACAGCCGAAAGGCTGACGACTCCGCGCCTGAAATCGAGCTTTCAGCGGAACAGCAGACCGCCTGCGACAATCTTTACGGCGAATATGTTGACATAAAAGCGCACGTAAGTCTGCTCTACGGCGTGACAGGCTCGGGAAAAACGAGCGTGTTTATCAAGCTGATTGAGCGCGTAATCGACCGCTCAGAGGGCATTATAGTAATGGTGCCCGAAATTTCGCTTACTCCGCAGTTTGTATCGCTTTTTTCAAGGCGTTTCGGAGAGAAAATCGCGGTTTTCCACAGCGCGCTGTCGCTTGGCGAAAGGCTCGACGAGTACAAGCGCGTCAAAAAAGGCTTGGCGAATATTGTAATCGGCACGCGCAGTGCGGTTTTCGCGCCGTTTAACAAGGTCGGGCTGATTATTATGGACGAGGAGCAGGAGTACAGCTATAAATCCGAGAATTCTCCGCGCTATCACGCGCGCGAAATCGCGATGTTCCGTTGCGCGCAGAGCGGCGGACTACTTGTGTTGAGCTCCGCAACTCCGAGCGTCGAGAGTTTTTATTACGCAAAATCAGGCAGATATTCGCTCAACACGCTTACAAAGCGCTACGGCACGGCGGTCCTTCCGACGGTCGTAACGGCGGATATGAACGCCGAGCTTCAAAGCGGAAACGCCACGGGTTTTTCCGACGTGCTTTTGCAAAACATTGAATATAACCTTGAGCACGGCAATCAGAGTATTCTTCTGCTCAACCGCAGGGGACACAATTCGTTTGTCACCTGCACCAAGTGCGGAGACGCTATGACCTGCCCGAACTGCTCAATTTCACTTACATACCACAGCCGTAATAACCGCCTGATGTGCCACTACTGCGGTTATTCGGTGCCGTTTACAGGCGAGTGCGCAACCTGTCACAGCCATTCATTAAGGCTCGGCGGAACAGGCACTCAAAAGGCTGAAAAGGACATAGCCGAGATTTTTCCAGAGGCGCGTATTTTGCGTATGGACACCGACGCGGCTTCGTCAAAATCAGCATATGAAAAGATGATATCAGCCTTTTCAAACGGCGAGTACGACATTTTAGTCGGCACTCAAATGGTGGCAAAGGGGCTTGACTTTCCCAACGTAACGCTTGTCGGAGTGCTGAACACCGACCACGCCTTGTACGCTGACGATTACCGAAGCTACGAGCGCGCGTTTTCACTGCTTACCCAGGTTGTGGGCAGAAGCGGCAGGGGAGAGCGCAAGGGTATGGCTGTAATTCAGTCCTACACCCCCGATAACTTAATAATTTCCATGGCGGCAAAGCAGGACTACGACGCGTTTTTCGATACCGAAATCAAAATCCGCGAGGGTATGCTATATCCGCCGTTTGCCGACATCTGTTTAATCGGATTTGTCGGCGCTGACCAAAACAAAACCTTAAAGGCGGCAAAGGGCTTTCTAAGCGAATTTGCCGAGCTTGCAAAGCGTGAATATCCCACGCTTCCGATCCGCGTGCTCGGGCCGTCGCCTGCACTGGTTGTAAAGGTCAGCAATAAATACAGATATAAGCTTATTATAAAGTGCAAAAATAACCGTGCGTTCAGGGAGTTTTTATCGCGAGTGCTGATAAGCTTCGGCACAAACCGAGAGTACTCCGACGTGACCGCCTATGCGGATATGAACGCGCTTGTATGTTAGGAAGATGTAAAAATGGCTATCAGAAACATTGTTAAGGACGGCGATCCTATTCTTAAAAAGAAGTGCCGCCCTGTTGAAAAATTCGACAGAAAGCTCGCTGTTTTGCTCGAGGATATGGCGGAGACAATGCACCTTGCAAACGGCGTAGGACTTGCCGCTCCGCAGGTCGGAATGTTAAGACGTGTTGTTGTAATCGACGTCGGAGAGGGCGTAATCGAGCTCGTAAATCCCGAGATTATCGCCTACAGCGGCGAGCAGTGCGGTCTTGAGGGCTGTCTGTCGTTCCCCGGTGAGTGGGGACTTGCCAAGCGCCCGAACTACGTTAAGGTTAGAGCGCAGGACAGAAACGGCGAAGTGTTTGAAATCGAGGGCAGAGAGCTCCTCGCACGCGCGTTCTGCCACGAAATCGACCACCTCAACGGCATTGTTTTCAAGGACGTTGTAGACAGAATGTTATCCGCCGCCGAGATTGAAGAAATGGAAAGTCAAAACAAATGAGAATAGTTTATATGGGTACGCCCGATTTTGCCGTGCCTGCGCTTGAAAAGCTCGCGCAAAGTCCGGATTATACCGTAGCCGCCGTCTTTACCCAGCCGGACAAGCCCAAGGGCAGAAAGATGGTTATGACTCCGCCCGACGTTAAGGTTTGCGCCGAAAAGCTCGGAATTCCTGTTTTTCAGCCAAGCTCTATGAGGTCGGAGGAAGCGTATAATTCGTTAAAAGAACTAAACCCCGACGTAATCGTCGTAGCCGCTTACGGACAAATTTTGCCCAAAGCAGTGCTCGATTTGCCGAAATTCGGCTGCGTTAACATCCACGGCTCATTACTTCCGAAGTACCGCGGAGCCGCGCCGATTCAGCAGAGCGTTCTCGACGGCGAAAAGGTCACGGGAGTTACCACAATGCTGATGGACGTCGGGCTCGACACAGGTGATATCCTGCTTAAAGCCGAGACCGAAATCGGTGAAAACGAAACCGCAGGCGAGCTGTTTGACAGGCTCGCGGTATTGGGCGGAGAGCTGATTATCGAAACCCTCGACAAGCTCAAAAAGGGCGAAATCACTCCGCAAAAGCAGGACGAAAGCCTTGCGACACACACCTCAAAAATCACAAAGGAACTTTGTCCGATCGACTTTAATATGTCGGCTTTTGAAGTGCACAATAAGGTAAGAGGGCTCAACCCCTGGCCTGTCGCCGTAACGGAAATCGCCGGCTAGACCGTAAAGGTTTACTCGTCGCGTGTGTCGGATATGAGCGGCGCGGCAGGTACAATCCTCAGCTTAAAGCCGTTTGTCGTTGCGTGCGGCGATAAATCGGTCGAGCTAATCGAAATTCAGCCCCAGGGCAAAAAACGTATGACCGCGCAGGCGTTCCTCGCAGGTCACAAACTGAACATCGGAGATAAATTATGATATTTTACGGATTTGACACCACCTATTTAGTGTTTATTTTACCATGTGTTATCCTGTCGCTTATCTGCCAAATCGCGGTCAAGTCGACTTTTTCAAAGTATTCCGCAGTCCGCAATTCGCGCAATATGACAGGCGCTCAGGCGGCTGAGTATGTTCTCAGGCAAAACGGCGTTACAGGCGTGCGGATTGAGCACGTCTCAGGCTCGCTGACCGACCACTTTGACCCCAGAACAAACGTAATCCGCCTTTCGGACACGGTCTATAACTCCGCTTCCGTAGCGGCTGTCGGAGTAGCCGCTCACGAGGCAGGCCATGCAGTTCAGCACGCACAAAACTACTTCCCGAACAAGCTCAGGAGCGCAATTCTCCCTGCGGCGCGTTTAGGTTCGTCACTGAGCTGGATTTTCATAATCATCGGCCTTATCTTTTACGCAAAGGTCGGCACGGTTATGCTCTATATCGGAATTATCCTCTTTTCGGCTTCGGTGCTGTTCACGGTTGCAACGCTCCCCGTTGAATTCAACGCTTCAAGCCGAGCCTTAAAAACCTTTAGAGATACAAACCTTTTACCGCCCGAGGAATACGCAGGAGCAAGAAGCGTGCTCAGAGCCGCAGCAATGACCTATGTTGCCTCGGCAATCACCTCGATAATGCAGCTTTTAAGATTGCTCTTTATCGCAGGACGAAGAAGAAACTGACGGAGAATATTATGCCAAACCCGAGAAACACAGCCCTCACGGTACTTCTTAAAATTGAACAGGACAAGGCGTATTCTAACATCGCGCTCAACAACGCGGTAAAGGAGCAGGGGCTTAATTCTCAGGACAGCGCGTTTGTCTCAGCCTTAGTGTACGGAGTATTGGAGCGCAAGCTCTTGCTCGACTACATCATCAAGCAGTACTCTAAAATTCCTTTACGGAAAATTGAGATAAAAACAAAGCTGATTTTACGCTTCGGGATTTTACAGCTTTTGTTTATGGACAAAATCCCCGAGAGCGCCGCGGTTAACGAGAGCGTAAAGCTCGCAAAAAAGCATAAGCTCCAAAAATCCGCAGGCTTTATAAACGGAATTCTCCGCAGTATCACACGTGCAGAGGTAAAGTACACCCTGCCCGATAAAAGCGACAAAGTGTACTATTACAGCATTAAATACTCCGTTCCCAAGCAGCTTGTACAGCTCTGGCTTATTTCTTATGGAGAATTAAATACCGAGGAGCTTCTAAAGAGTCTCAGCGGCAGAGCAAAAATCTGCGCGAGGGTCAACACCTTAAAAACCGACGCTGATACATTAATAAATGAGCTTGCAAAGGATGGAGTAAAAGCCGAAAAATCCGGTCTTTTGGATAACGCGCTGATACTCAGCGGCACAGGCTCAATCGAACGACTTAACGCCTATAAAAACGGACTTTTCCACATTCAGGACTTGTCCTCGCAGCTCTGCGTATATTTTCTGAACCCCAAGCCGAGGGATGTTATGATTGACGTTTGCTCGGCTCCGGGCGGAAAGAGCTTCACCGCCGCGCAGTATATGAACGACAGGGGAAAGCTTTTTGCCTGCGATTTGTACGACCACAAAATCAAGCTTATAGGCAGCGGAGCAAGGCGGCTCGGCATTAACTGCATTGTCGCTTCAATCCGTGACGGTGCAAACGGCGGCAGTCTGCCGCTTGCGGATAAAATCCTCTGCGACGTTCCGTGCAGCGGCTTGGGAATTCTCTCGCGAAAGCCCGAAATTCGCTATAAAGAGGATTTAATCGACAACACCCTGCCTGAGCTCCAGTACAAAATCCTCTGCAACAGCGCAAAAAACCTCGCGGCAGGCGGCAGGCTTGTCTACTCAACCTGCACATTAAACCCTGCCGAGAATAACGAAAACACCGCAAAGTTCCTCAGAGAACACCCGGATTTTGAGGGAGTAAAGCTAAATCTCCCGAACGGCGCAGAGCGTATGACGGACGAAAAAGACTACGAAATCACGCTCTCTCCGCACAAATCGGGCACAGACGGTTTTTACATAGCCGTATTCACAAGGAAGGCATAAAATGAACTCCTCAGTCGATATAAAATCACTGACGTCCGCCGAGCTAAAGGAATTCCTCACCGAAAACGGATTTAAGGCGTTTCGCGCAAAGCAGGTCGAGGATTGGCTCAAAAAGGGCGTTACCACATTCGACGAGATGAAGAACATCCCCTCGGATTTAAAAGAATTTTTAAAAACAAGATGTTACATTTCTGTTGCATATATTGAAAAAAAGCTTAAATCAAGGTATGATAAAACAGTAAAGTACCTTTTTGCGCTTTCCGGCGGAGAATACGTCGAAAGCGTGGTTATGAGCTACAAGCACGGCTGGTCAATGTGCATTTCCACACAGGTCGGCTGTAAAATGGGCTGTACCTTCTGCGCAACCGGCAAAAGCGGTTTTTCGCGTGACTTAACAGCCTCGGAAATGCTCGCCCAGATAGAAGCCGCTCAGCGCGATTTGGATATTCGAATTTCAAATGTGGTGCTGATGGGTATGGGTGAACCGCTCGATAACTTCGACAACGTGGTAAAATTTCTAAACCTCGTCACTTCACAGCAGAGCCTCAACATCGGCGCAAGGCACATAACACTTTCTACCTGCGGAATTGTGCCGAAAATTTACGAGCTTGCAAAGCTGAAATTGCAGATTAACCTCGCGGTTTCGCTCCACGCTCCGAACGATGAAATCCGCCGTCAGACAATGCCTGTCGCCAAGGCTTATCCTATGGATATGCTGTTAAAGGCGTGCAGGGATTACTTTGATACCACAGGCAGGCGCGTAACCTTTGAATACGCTCTTATGTCAGGTGTAAATGACAGTGAAGAAAATGCAGACGAACTGGCAGGAAAGATAAAACATCTGAACTGTCATGTAAATCTTATAAATATCAACCCGGTCGATGAAAGGGATTTCAAAAAAACATCTGTGGTAAACGCAGATAAATTCAGAAAAAAACTTGAAAAAAATCTGA
>ONPH01000042.1 GCA_900319655.1 uncultured Eubacteriales bacterium | reverse complement strand
AGATTTACATTCCAGCACTACGTTGACCTGTTCGCAGGTTCCGCTGAATCCTCGCTCAACTTCCCGAGATGGTTCGTTAATACATTTGTTGTTGCGTGCTTCAGCTGCGTAATTTCAACAATTTCGGTTCTTATGGTATCATACGCTTTCAGCCGTCTGCGTTTCGGCGCCCGTAAAAAGCTCATGAACGTTGCCATGATCCTCGGTATGTTCCCCGGATTTATGACCATGATCGCTATTTACTACCTGCTCAAAGCTATGGGCCTTGCTCAGAACCTTGTTGCATTGGTTATCTGCTACAGCTGCGGCGCAGGTCTCGGCTTCCAGATTTCAAAGGGCTTCTTCGATACAATCCCTCGTGCTCTCGACGAGGCGGCTACAATCGACGGAGCTACCAAAAACCAGATTTTCTGGAGAATTATTCTTCCTATGTCAAAGCCGATCGTAGTTTACACGGTATTGACATCCTTCATCGGCCCGTGGTGCGACTTCATCCTTGCTAAGATTATCATGGGTGATAAGCGTGACTTCTACACCGTTGCTATCGGACTACAGTCCATGGTCAGCCCGGAATTCATCAACGAGTACTACAAGCAGTTCCTTGCAGGTTCGGTACTTGTTGCAGTTCCGATTACCCTGCTCTTCCTCAAGATGCAGAAGTACTACGTAGAAGGCGTAACCGCCGGCGGCGTAAAGGGTTAATCTGTAAAATAACAAATAAGCTCTTTAGGGCGGCAGTCATCGGCTGCCGCCCTTTAAACTTAATCGCTTTAGAAGGAATAAGCTATGAAAAAAAGAATTTTATCCGTTCTGCTCTGCGCCTTGATCGCCGCGGGCTGCGTCCTCAGCGGCTGCTCGCCCAAGGACCCTGTTGCCGAAAAGGAGGCAAAGCAGTCAACAGACAAATACCGCAATTTCTATGAGATTTTTGTTCAGTCGTTCTCGGACTCCGACGGCGACGGAACAGGCGATTTGCAGGGCATTATCAACAGGCTCGATTATCTCAACGACGGCAACCCCAACACCGGCGACGATTTGGGAATTGACGGCCTTTGGCTCACTCCGATAATGCCGAGTAAATCCTACCACAAGTACGACGTAGAAAATTACTACGACATCGACCCCGCGTTCGGCACGCTCGACACCTTCGACAACCTAATCGAGGGCTGCCACGACAGGGGAATAAAGGTTATTATGGATTTGGTTCTCAACCACATTTCCTCGCGCAATCCGCTCTTTACCAAGGCGGCGTTTGAGGTTTCCGACGGCAAGCTCGACGGCAACGCGCAGTATTTTGAAATCCACAAAAACGACTACTTTGGCGACGACGTTCAAACCCTCGCTCGCGGCGGCGACTACGCCTGCGAGGCTAACTTCTCGCTCGCAATGCCCGAGTGGAATTTAAATTCTCAGAAAACCCGCGAGGAGTTCACCAAAATCGCAAAGTTCTGGCTCGACCGCGGCGTTGACGGCTTCAGGCTCGACGCCTGCAAGTACTACACCAACAAGGAGACCGACGGCAAGGAGTTCCTCGGCTGGTTTGTAAAGACCTGCCGCGGCATCAATCCCGACGTTTACATCGTCGGTGAGACTTGGTCGGACGACTCGGATATCGTTGAGCTCTACGGCAGCGGTATCGACAGCCAGTTCGCGTTTAAGTATGCGACAAATTCCGGCACAATCAACGAGTGCATCAACACGATGAAGGGCAACAACCTCGTCACCAAGGTTTCAAATTACGACAGCAAAATGCGCAAGGAGAACAAGGACGAGATTAACGCGATGTTCCTCTCGAACCACGACCAAATCCGTATCGCGAACGCCCTTGAGCCAAACGGTCTGGACTTTGAAAAGTTCGCCGCCTCGGTTTATATGCTCTTCCCGGGCAACTCCTTCACTTACTACGGCGAGGAAATCGGTATGACCTCGCCCGGCACAACAGGCGACGCGAACTTCCGCACGCCGATGGTTTTTGACAGCGAGAATTTGCAGAAAATCAGCGTCGATAACCTCGGAGACACCTTTGAAGCTCCCAAGTACGGCGGCGTTGTTCAGCAGCAGAAGGATAAAAACTCTCTGCTAAATTTCTACAGAAGAATTATAACCGTTAAGCTCCAAAATCCCGAAATCGCGAGAGGTCAAATTACGGGCATCCAGAGCTTTGACGACGATACCGTCGGCGCGTTCTACACCGAGTACGACGGCAAAAAGATTATGATTATCCATAACTTTGACAAGACGGAAACTAAGGCCCTCACCATCACCGATGATATGATTGCCAAGGCTACGCTTGCGGCAGACCTCGTCGGCGTTGAAAAGGAAAAGGTTACCTTTAACGGCGGCAAGTTGAGCCTTCCGCCCCATTCCTCGGTAGTAATCAGATCCGCGGAGTAAAATCAAAATAATGTTTTTTTAGTCTCCTCTGAGCTTGTTTCAGAGGAGACTTTTCCTTTACGCCTTTAAAGCCTCCCCCAACGCGAAAGCTTTGGGGGAGGTGGCACGCCGCCAAAGCGGCGTGACGGAGGGGGCTACGTTTCCAATACTGCCACGTTATGAACTGCAACGGAAAACTCGCGAAAAAACACACGCCGCCCCCTCAGTCAGCTAACGCTGACAGCTCCCCCATGACAAGTAATGGGGGAGCCTTTAAACTAACAACAAACGTTTCAATCCATTTAAAGCCTCCCCCGTCACTTGTTACGGACGAGGTGCCGCACTAAGGCGGCGGAGGGGGCTACGTTTCCGATACCGCCAACATTTCAATTATAATCAAACATTCAATTAACACCGTAGGGGCGGACCCGTGTGTCCGCCCGGGGAACGTAAACCGTGTTTACCAAACAATCCGTTTTTATCGCGATAAACGGACGTATAATTCACCACACAAAAATCATTTTGAAATTATATGTTGTGTTCCTGTCCTTCGGGCGGACACATGGGTCCGCCCCTACAATTATTCATTATTCATTATTCATTACTACTGTCCGCCCCTACTATGACAGATACATTTTAAATTTGTAGTAGGGGAGAGGTTGAAAATATATTTTATCTCCGAATTACAGCATAAAATAGTCAAACGGAAATAACTAACCATTGAAAATTTTATAAAACGGTGCTAAAATAGTAAATTAGATAAGTATAATTCTATTAAGGAACTAAAAAACAACTGTTTAGACTTATAATTAATTGATTATAGTTAAAATGGGTACTTTGCGCAAGGGGAAAAGGCGCAACTTCGGCGGAGCTTTTCTGCCGTGAAAAATACGCCATTAATCGGAGGAATTAGTTTGAGATTGGGACTTGATATCGGCTCAACCACAATCAAGTGCGTTGTGCTCGATGACGACAACAAGCTGATTTACAGCACATATGAAAGACATTTTTCTCAGATTACCGATAAAATCGCGGAAATTCTTGACCGCGTAAGGGGAGAGATCGACGGAGTAGAAAACGCGCTTGTTGCGCTTTCGGGCTCTGCCGGAATGGGCGTTGCCGCCGACTGCGGAATTCAGTTTGTGCAGGAGGTTTTCGCCACCAGAGTTGCAGCAAATACCTTTATTCCCGGCACAGATGTTGTAATCGAGCTGGGCGGCGAGGACGCTAAGATTTTGTTCCTGACAAACGGTCTTGAGGTAAGAATGAACGGCACCTGCGCCGGCGGTACGGGAGCGTTTATCGACCAGATGGCGACTCTGCTCAACGTTCCGCTCGAGGAGCTTGACGAGCTGGCAAAGGGATATGAAAAGACATACACAATCGCCTCGCGCTGCGGCGTGTTCGCAAAAACCGATATTCAGCCCCTGCTCAATCAGGGCGCGAGAAAAAGCGATATTGCCGAGAGTATCTTCCGCGCGGTTGTCAGCCAAACGGTTGCAGGACTTGCGCAGGGCAGAGAAATTGAGGGCAAAATCGTATACCTCGGCGGACCGCTCACCTTTATGAGCGAGCTTCGTAACTGCTTTGATAAAACCCTAAATACCAAGGGCATCTGCCCCGAAAATTCGCTTTATTACGTTGCCTGCGGCGCGGCTCTCTGCGCTGAGGAAACGATTGATTTTAACAAGGTTATCTCCGACGTCAAGGATTACCGCGGCTCGGGTAACTTTGCGTTTAATCCGCCGCTTTTCGAGACCAAGGCGGATTATAAAGAATTCTGCGCCCGTCACGACAAGGCGACGGTTCAGCAGAAGGATTTGAGCAGCTACAAGGGCAAGGCTTTCATCGGTCTTGACGCAGGCTCCACCACCGTAAAGGGCGTTGTTCTTAACGACGGCGGCGAGCTGCTCTACTCAAAATACCTGCCCTCAAAGGGCAATCCCGTTGAGATTATCATGGCTTTCCTCGAGGAAATCTACGCGATAAATCCCGATATCAATGTTGTTTCGTCCGCGGTCACCGGATACGGCGAGGACATCATCAAAAACGCCTTTAACGTGGACTACGGCATTGTTGAGACCATCGCTCACTTCACCGCCGCAAAGTATTTTATGCCCGACGTTGAGTTTATCATCGACATCGGCGGACAGGACATCAAGTGCTTCAAAATCCACAACGGCGCAATCGACAATATCTTCCTCAACGAGGCTTGTTCCTCGGGCTGCGGAAGCTTTTTGCAGACCTTCGCGAATGCGTTGGGATATAATATAGAAGAATTTTCAAAGCTCGGTCTGTTCGCAAAGCGCCCTGTTGACCTCGGCTCACGCTGCACGGTGTTTATGAACTCCAGCGTTAAGCAGGCTCAAAAGGACGGCGCGACGATTGAGGACATCTCGGCAGGACTGTCGCTGAGCGTTGTAAAGAACGCGCTCTATAAGGTTATCCGCGCGTCCAGCCCCGACGAGCTCGGCAAGAGGATTGTTGTTCAGGGCGGAACGTTTTTGAACGACGCGGTTCTGCGCGCGTTTGAGCTTGAAATGGGCGTTGAGGTTGTCCGCCCGAATATCGCAGGACTGATGGGAGCATACGGCGCGGCGCTGTACTCGATGAAAAAGTCAAAGAGTGAGGGCAAGAGCGGTATTCTCGGCAGCGACGAATTAAAGAGCTTTGTCCACGAGATTAAGGTGACAAACTGCGGCTTGTGCAACAACAACTGCCGCCTTACAATCAACTCCTTCGGCAAGGGCAGAAAGTTCATCGCAGGCAACCGTTGCGAACGCCCTGTCACCAAAAAAGCTCCGTCGAACGACCTGAATATGTATGACTACAAGCTTAAGCTGCTCGACGAGTATCAGCCCGTTGAGGGGCTCAGAGGCAAGCTCGGAATTCCGATGGGACTTAATATGTTTGAGCTTTATCCGTTCTGGTACAGATTTTTCACCGAGCTTAAGTTCGAGGTTTTCCATTCGCCGTACTCAAACCGCAAGCTTTACCAGCGCGGTCAGCAGACAATCCCCAGCGACACCGTCTGCTTCCCGGCTAAGCTTATGCACGGCCATGTGCAGACCTTGATTGACGAGGGCGCGGAGACAATCTTCTACCCCTGTCTTTCCTACAACTTTGACGAAAATCTCGGTGATAACCACTATAACTGCCCGGTTGTCGCGTACTATCCCGAGGTTATCAAAAATAATATGAAGGATATCAAAAAGGTCAACTTCATCAAGGAGTATTTCGGTATCCACCGTCCCAAGGACTTCCCGACAAAGGCGTTTGAGCGGCTTTCGTTCTACTTCCCCGACCTCACGCTCAACGAGGTTAGGGTAGCCGCCAAGAAGGCATACGCCGAGCAGGATTTGTTCAGGGACAAAATCCAGAAAAAGGGCGACGAGATTATTGCCGAGGCTGAAAAGCAGGGCAAGAAAATCTTTGTCCTCGCAGGCAGACCTTACCATATCGACCCTGAGATCAACCACGGCATCGACAAGCTGATTGCCGGCTTTGATGTCGCGATTATCAGCGAGGACGTTGTGTCGTCAAAGGTTCAGCGCTTCGCGACCCACGTGCTCAACCAGTGGACGTACCATTCGCGCCTTTATGCGGCGGCGAAGTACGTTTCAACTCGCAGCGATATGGAGCTGGTACAGCTCGTGTCGTTCGGCTGCGGCGTTGACGCGATTACAACCGACGAGGTCAGGGAAATTCTCGAGTCGAAAAACAAGATTTACACTCAGATTAAAATAGACGAAATCACAAATCTCGGCGCGGTGAAGATCAGAATAAGAAGCCTTCTCGCGGCGTTAGAGGACGTGTAATTTTAGAGTTTAGAGTTAAGATTCGGTAAATCGAATTTAAGTCCGATTTAAAGCCTCCCCCGTCACTTGTTACGGGGGAGGTGGCACGGCATTTATGCCGTGACGGAGGGGGCGGAGCTTCCGTAAGCACCTTTTATGAAGGAAAATATGGAGCGAGTTCACGCGTTTGCCTCCTCAGTCATAACGGTAAACCGTTATGAAAGCTCCCCTGCAAGCGGTGGAGCCTTGTTTAAGTGAAACGAGGTAAATAACGCGGAGTTAAGACTATGAAATAAACCAATAAGTCGAGAACTAATCTTATGACTTAAACAAACTTATGAAACGACGTGAAAAAATGGCTCAGTTAAAGTATGATAAAAAAACAGGCAGGCTGCTGTTTACCAAGCAGATGAAACGCGAGGGATATAAAATTCTTATCCCGAATATGGCGCCGATACATTTTAAAATGCTCAAAAATGTGTTTATTCACTACGGCTACAACGCCGAGGTGCTCACGACAACCGGTCCGGAGATTGCCCAGACCGGACTTAAATATGTCCACAACGACACCTGCTATCCCGCGCTTTTGGTAATCGGCCAATTTATTCACGCGCTGCAGAGCGGCAAGTACGACGTTCACAAAACCGCGCTGATGATTACCCAGACAGGCGGCGGCTGCCGTGCCTCTAACTACATATTTTTGCTCAGAAAGGCGCTCAAAAAAGCCGGCTTTGAGTTTGTACCGGTAATATCGCTCTCATTCGGAATGGAGAAAAACTCGGGATTTTCGCTCACGCTTCCGCTTATCAGGCGTTTTGTCGGCGGCGTTGTTTACGGCGACCAGCTTATGCTGCTCTCAAACCAGATTAAGCCCTACGAGGTCAATAAGGGCGAGACGATGGCGCTTGTTGACGAGTGGGTGGAGAGGATTTCGAACCTGCTCATTGAGGGCAAGGGCTATACCCTCGAGGAAATTGACGAGAACCTGCACAAGCTCACAAAGGACTTCTCGAAAATCCCCGTCAACCGCGTGCCGAAGGTAAAGGTCGGCATTGTCGGAGAGATTTACGTTAAATATTCCGAGATGGCGAACAACGGACTTGAAAACTTCCTCGCCGAGCAGGATTGCGAGGTCTGTGTTCCCGGACTGATGGGCTTTGCCGCGTTCAAGGTCGATAACCGTATTGAGGACTACAAAATGTTCGGCGGCAAGAGGATAAAGTACGAGTTCTGCAAAATGCTGCTCGATTACGTCACCAAGCTCGAAACGCTGATGATTGAGAGCGCGGAGCGGTTCAACTTTGTTCCGCCCCATAAATACGCCCACACCAAGGAGCTTGTAAAGGGCGTTATCGGATACGGCAGCAAAATGGGCGAGGGCTGGCTTTTGACAGCGGAAATGCTCGAGCTTGCCGAGACAGGCTATGAAAACATAGTCTGCACTCAGCCGTTCGGTTGTCTCCCTAACCACATCAACGGCAAGGGTGCAATCCGCAAAATCAAAGAGGTCAAGCCCAACGCCAATATCGTAACAATCGACTACGACCCCGGCGCTCCGAAGGTTAACCAGGAAAACCGTATCAAGCTTATGCTCGCCGTGGGCAAGGAAAATTTGAATAAGCAGCTTGAAGAAGAAAAAAACAAAGCAGAAAATAAAGAAGATAATAAATAATGTAAAGGCGGACGTTTTGTTCGCCTTGTATTTTTTCAAATTTAAAGCCTCCACCGCAAGCGGTGGAGACTTTAAACAGCTAACTTATAGGTTTTATTGTAGTGACAGGGCTTGCCCCTGTCATTAAAGCAGACGTTTGTTTTCGTCTAACGGTTTGATTTAATTTGCAAACTTATATTGAACGACCTCGGGCGACCGCGAGGGGCGCCCCTACAATTTTCAACTTTCCACTTTCAACTTTCAATATAAAAAACCTTGCATAAGCCATTTTAAACAAAACCGCCTTTTTATATCCGAGATAATTAAACTCTAATCACTAAACTCTAAACTCTTTTAAAAATCCCTTGACAAAAGGGCTTTTACTGGTTTATAATGAGTAATCGTGGAGCACTCTATAAGTGCGCCCTTTTATAGGTAGGGGCAGCTTTTGAGTAACCATAGTTTTATTGATTCCTATATTTGAGGAAAGGAGGAAAAGCATGCCTACATTTAACCAGTTGGTACGTAAGGGCAGAGAGGTTTCTGAAAAGAAGGCTAAGGCACCTGCGCTTTTGAAGGGCTGGAACTCTAAAAAGAGAGTTGCTATCGACCAGAACTCACCTCAGAAGAGAGGCGTTTGCACAGCCGTAAAGACCGCTACACCTAAAAAGCCTAACTCGGCGCTCAGAAAGATTGCCAGAGTAAGACTTTCTAACGGTATTGAAGTCAGTTCCTATATCCCCGGCGTCGGCCATAACCTGCAGGAGCACAGCGTTGTTCTTATCCGCGGCGGCCGTGTTAAGGATCTCCCCGGTGTTCGTTACCACATTGTACGCGGTACACTCGACGCACAGGGTGTAAACGGACGTATGCAGAGCCGTTCAAAGTACGGCGCAAAGCGTCCCAAGAAAAAATAAGGAATTGACAAAGCTCTCTTGACTAATGATTATTAGTTCTGCTATGCGGCAGGAACTTTACTATATATACGGTAGAAGTTCTTGTTGGCATACGGGAGTTTGTCGCTTTCGAGTACCTATGATATCTCAATTATTGTGAAGGAGGGAAGCAAAGTGCTACCTATGATATCTCAATTATTGTGAAGGAGGGAAGCAAAGTGCCAAGAAGAGGTTCTATTGCGAAGCGTGACGTATTACCCGATCCGCTTTATAATTCTAAACTTGTAACACGTCTTATCAACAACATTATGTATGACGGTAAGAAGGGCGTAGCTCAGAAGATTGTTTACGGCGCGTTCGACATTATCGCTGATAAGACAGGCAACAACCCCCTCGAGGTTTTTGAGCAGGCTATGGAAAACGTAATGCCTGTTCTCGAGGTTAAGGCCCGCCGTGTGGGCGGTGCAACTTACCAGGTTCCTATGGAGGTTAGACCCGCAAGACGTCAGACACTCGGTCTGCGTTGGATCTCAACCTACTCAAGAGCCCGCAGTGAGAGAACCATGAAGGAAAGACTTGCAGGAGAGATCCTTGACGCTGTAAACGGTGCCGGCGGCGCGTTCAAAAAGCGTGAGGACACTCACAAGATGGCAGAGGCCAACAAGGCTTTCGCTCACTACAGATGGTAATTTTTATTACCGACGTAATTTTATTAGGAGGATCTTATGCCAAGACAGGTATCACTTGAACAGACCAGAAATATCGGCATCATGGCTCACATCGACGCCGGTAAGACTACAACCACAGAGCGAATCCTGTATTATACCGGCGTAAACCATAAAATCGGCGAAACACATGACGGTGCTTCCACAATGGACTGGATGGCTCAGGAAAAAGAGCGTGGTATCACCATCACCTCTGCCGCTACAACAGCCTTCTGGCAGGGCAGCAAGCACCAGTATGACAAGCACAGAATCAACATCATCGACACCCCCGGACACGTTGACTTCACCGTTGAGGTTGAGCGTTCGCTGCGTGTACTGGACGGTTCTGTTACCGTATTGTGCGCTAAGGGCGGCGTTGAGCCCCAGTCAGAGACCGTATGGCGTCAGGCTGACAACTACGGCGTACCCAGAATGGTTTACGTTAACAAAATGGACATCATGGGAGCGGATTTCTTCCACGTTGTTCAGATGATGAAGGACAGGCTCAAGTGTAACGCTGTGCCCATTCAGCTGCCTATCGGCGCTGAGAGTGATTTTACCGGTATCATTGACCTTGTTACAATGAAGGCCGAGATTTATCACAACGAGGACGGCACAGATTACTCGGAGGAGGAAATCCCCGAGAATATGAAGGATATTGCCGAGGAGTACCACGAAAAGCTCATCGAATCCGTTGCGGAGCTCGACGAGGAGCTTATGGAAAAGTACTTCGGCGGCGAGGAGATTTCGATTCCCGAAATCAAAAAGGTTATCAGAAAGGCTACAATCGAAAACACAATGGTTCCCGTAACCTGCGGTTCTTCTTACCGCAACAAGGGCGTTCAGATGATGCTCGACGCCGTTATCGATTATATGCCTGCTCCTACAGATATCCCCGCTATTAAGGGTACAAACCCCGACACAGGCGAGGAGACAGAAAGACCCGCGTCCGACACAGAGCCCTTCTCGGCTCTCGCGTTTAAGATCGCTACCGACCCGTTTGTCGGCAAGCTCTGCTTCTTCCGCGTATATTCGGGCGTTGTAAATGCCGGATCAACAGTATTTAACTCGGTTAAGGGCAACAGAGAGCGTATGGGCAGAATTCTGCAGATGCACGCTAACGACAGAAAGGATATCGAGTGCTGCTACGCAGGCGATATCGCTGCTGCCGTAGGTCTCAAGAACACAACAACAGGTGATACTCTCTGCGACGAGAAACACCCTGTAATTCTTGAGTCCATGGAGTTCCCCGAGCCTGTTATCCGCGTTGCTATCGAGCCCAAGACCAAGGCAGGTCAGGAGAAGATGGGTATCGCTTTGGCAAAGCTTGCCGAAGAAGATCCTACCTTCAAGGCTTATACAGAT
>ONPH01000041.1 GCA_900319655.1 uncultured Eubacteriales bacterium | reverse complement strand
CGCAGAATAATTATAGCAACGGCAATTCTCCTTACGGTTCTTGTTGTCGGAGCTGTGCTCAGCCTTACGGTTCTTTTCAAGACTGAAAAAATCGACATTGAGGGCGACGAGTATTACTATGAGGATCAGATTATCGCGTTCAGCAACGTAAGTCTCCAGCAGAATATCTTTTTGGCGGCTATCGGCGGAACTCCGCAGGAGATTGTAAAAAATCTTCCCTACGTTGAGGACGCGAAAATCGGCTTTGCCGTACCCGATACCGTCACCATTAAAATAACAAACGCTCTGCCGTCATACTATGTAAAGGACGGGGACAAGTATCTCATTATCAGCTCAAAGGGCAGGGTTCTCGACACCGAAACCGAAGAGCCTGAGAACGCCGCGGAGCTTATCTGCAACGATTACAAGAACAAGGAAATCGGCAGTTATATTGAGTTTGAGGACAAGTCCGTGCCCGATATCCTCGAGAGCGTGGCGAACAGCCTAAAGGCGAACGGACTTGACAATATCAAGGCTTTTGACGTCACCGACACCTCGGCAATCACAATTGACTACGCAGGTAAAATCAAGATTAATATCGGCGTTGCCGAGGATATCGACTATAAAATCAAGACCGCTGCGGCGATTATCACCCAAAAGCTCGACCCGAACAACACAGGTCAGGTTTACGGTACGCTCGACGTTTCGACATCGAGCAAGAACAAAATGTCGCATTTCAAGCCTGCCGAGACTACTCCGGCAACCGAGCCTTCCACAACTGCTCCGGCACAAGATACAAACGGCGGTACAACGGATTGGAACGCAAACGCCAATAATAACTACGACGCGAACGCCGTAGCAAATAATAGCTATGACGCGAACGCAAATACCTACGATAACGGCGCGGTCTATAACAACGGCGCGTCATACAATAATAACGCCGGCGGAGTTTACGACAACGGCTACGGCAACAATACCGCCGGTAACGGAAACTATTACGCGGGCGACCTTGGCGGAGGCGGAGCCGACGGCGCAGCGCCTTACTAAAGACTTGTCTGCACCAAGCACTGAAAATGAAATAATTTCAACGAAAAATATCAAGAAAAAAAGCACAAAACCATTGATATTTTTTAACAAGTGTGTTACTATATAAAATGCAGAATAGTAAATTAGGATATTATGCGACTTTTTATAGAGACCTATAAGGATTTTTAAGGAGGATAACAAAATGGCTTTTGAGCTTGAACTGGAAAATGAGTATATGCCTAAAATTAAAGTAATCGGCGTCGGCGGAGGCGGCGGAAACGCTGTAAACCGCATGGTTGCCATGAACATTAAAAACGTTGAATTTATCGCTATCAACACCGACGGCCCGGTTTTGAGACTTTCCAAGGCTTCGCAGAAGGTTCAAATCGGTGAAAAGCTCACACGCGGTAAGGGCGCAGGCGCAATGCCTTCAATCGGCCAGAGCGCCGCTGAGGAGAGCAAGGAAGAAATTGCCGAGCTCCTCAAGGATACCGATATGGTATTCGTAACCGCAGGTATGGGCGGCGGCACCGGTACAGGCGCGGCTCCTGTAATCGCAAAAATTGCCAAGGATATGGGCATTCTCACAGTAGGCGTTGTTACAAAGCCTTTTGCTTTTGAGGGCAAAAAGAGAATGACTCAGGCTGAGCAGGGTATCGCGGAGCTCACTCCCTGCGTTGATTCGCTTATCATTGTTCCTAACGAGGGACTTAAAAAGGTTTCGGATGAGCCTATCACACTCCTTAACGCTTTCGAAATTTCCGACGACGTTCTCCGTCAGGGCGTTCAGAGTATCTCAGACCTCATCCTGCTTCCCGGTCTTGTAAACCTCGACTTTGCCGACGTTACCTCGGTAATGAAGGACGCAGGCTACGCTCATATGGGTATGGGCAAGGCTTCCGGTAAGGACAAGGCTAAGGTTGCCGCTGACAAGGCTATTTCAAGTCCGCTGCTCGAAACATCAATCGACGGCGCGAAGGGCGTTATCATCAACATCACAGCTTCATCAGACGTAAGCCTCGAGGATATCGACACCGCTTCTACCATGATTAAGGACAAGGTTTCCGAGGACGCGAACATCATCTGGGGTGCTGTTATCGACGACAAGATGAACGACGAAATGAGCGTTACAGTTATCGCGACAGGCTTCGGCACAGACGGCGTTCCGTCAAATCCCCAGCCTACTATCGACAATGTTATAGTTGACACTACCGAGGAGGACAACACCTCAAAGGCAACTAAGGACAAAACCGATGACGACGATGACACCTTCTACGACATCATGTCAATCTTCAATAAATAATCAAAGCATAAAAATGCCGGCGTGATTAACTTCACGCCGGTTTTTAATTTATCAGTTTTCCATCTGCTTGCCCAAAAACGCCGCCGCTGACTGCGCCAGCTTAATCTCGGGCGCGGACGGCACCTTCATACTGTCAGAGCTGAGCATTACTACCGCTCCCATAACGTCGCCCGAGGCGATAATCGGGTAAATCACCGCGGCGTTCTGCTCGATTCCCTCAATCGGCTGAACGTTGTTAAGTGTTCGCTCTGTAGCCGAGTAGCTCTTGCGGTTGTCCATATAGTTTTCGAGCACAGGGCTGATTCTCCGCTCCAAAAACTCCCTTTTGGAAACTCCCGCCGCCGCGATAACGTGGTCGGTGTCGCATATCAAAGTCGGCAGCGAGCTTATCCTCGCAATAACGTCGGCATATTGCCCCGCGAACTCCGACAGCTCCCCGACAGGCGAGTACTTCTTAAAAATAACCTCCCCGTCGGTAGCAGTGTAAATCTCCAGCGGGTCGCCTTCTCGAATACGCAGCGTCCTGCGGATTTCCTTTGGGATAACAACCCTGCCCAAATCATCAATTCTCCTGACTATTCCCGTAGCCTTCATATCTAAAATCTCCCTCATAATTTAATATTTAGCAAAATCCTTGCACGAATATTGTTTGAGTTACAAATATTTTTATGCGTAAAAGGTTGTGGGATAAACTGGAAGTTATTTTTGAGAAAATATTATTTTTATATTGACAACGTGTCAGAATAGTTGTATAATAAAGTTACTGACAGAGTGTCAGAATGAATTTTGTTAATCTTTAAATTAATATCAATACAAAGGAGAGGTAATAATGAGCAAAAAGTTAGTAGCATATTTTTCCGCAAGCGGAACGACCGCAGCGGTTGCCGAGAATTTGGCAAAGGCTGCAGGCGCAGATTTGTATGAGATTAAGCCTGCTGTTGCCTACACAAGAGCTGACCTTAACTGGCAGGATAAAAACTCGCGCAGTTCGGTTGAAATGCGCGACAAAAGCTCGCGCCCCGAGCTTGCCGATACAAACGCGAATATCGCGGAGTACGACACAATTTTTGTCGGTTTTCCCGTTTGGTGGTATGTCGCCCCGACTATTATCAACAGCTTTTTAGAGGCTTATGATTTCAGCGGAAAGAAGGTTGTTCTGTTCGCGACCTCTGGCGGTTCGGGCTTCGGCAAAGCTGTTTCAGGCTTGCAGCCGAGCGCTCCTAAAGCTGAGATTGTCGAGGGAGAAATTCTCAACGGCAGACCGAACGGAGCTAAGTTTAAGGCTTTTGCCGATAAATATTAATTTCACAGTGAGCCGCCCGTGTTGGGCGGTTCATTTTGCGTTTACGCGCATAATTGGTCTAATTGCCTTGAAAAACCGCCTGCCGCGTGATATATTATATATAGTCTTTTATTTTCATAAATTCCGGAGGGGAATGTATGAGTGCGGTCAAAAAGGTATTAATGATATATAACGGTGCAAGCCTGATTTTGCGGATAATTATCGGCATTGTCATCGGCGTGGTACTCGCGCTGATTGTGCCGCAGGCGGAGTGGATTTCTATGCTCGGCAATTTGTTTGTCGGAGCGTTAAAGGCGATTGCTCCGGTGCTTGTCGCGGTTCTTGTCGCGGCTTCGCTGTGCCAGGACAACGCAAAGCTCGACCGGCGGTTCGGCTTGGTAATCTTCTTTTACATCCTCTCAACATATTTGGCGGCAGTTGCGGCGGTTACCGCGAGCTTTATTTTTCCGCAGACAATTACGCTTACCTCGGAAGTTGCAAAAACCGAGATTGCCGCTCCCGGCGGACTGGGAGATATCGTCCGCGGACTGCTCAACAGCATAATCGCCAACCCGATAGAGGCGCTCTCAAACGGCAACTACCTCGGAATTTTGTTCTGGGCGGTAATAATCGGAATGGCGCTAAAGCACTTTGCAAGTGAAAATACGCAGGAGCTTATGCGCAATTTGTCCGACGCGGTAACGCAGGTTGTACGCTGGATAATCAACCTCGCGCCGTTCGGCATACTCGGCTTGGTTTTTACCGCGGTGTCGGAAAGCGGATTTGATATTTTCGTAACCTACGGCAAGCTGATGCTTTTGCTCGTCTGCACAATGCTGACGGTGGCTTTTGTGATAAATCCGCTGATAGTGGCGCTGTCGCTCAGGCGCAATCCTTATCCGCTTGTGTTACGCTGTATAAGGGAAAGCGGACTGACCGCGTTCTTTACGCGCAGCTCGGCGGCGAATATTCCGGTTAACCTCAACCTCTGCGAAAGGCTTGGACTTGACCGCGATATGTATTCGGTATCAATTCCGCTCGGCTCGACAATAAATATGGACGGCGCGGCGGTCACTATTACGATAATGGCGTTGGGGACGGCGCATACGCTGGGTATTGAGGTGTCGCTGCCTACGGCAATTCTTCTGTCGTTTTTGTCGTCACTCGCGGCATGCGGAAGCTCAGGCGTAACAGGCGGCTCACTGCTGTTAATTCCGATGGCGTGCTCGCTGTTCGGAATTCCCGACACGGTGTCAATGCAGGTGGTCGGCGTAGGATTTATCATCGGCGTAATTCAGGACAGTATGGAGACCGCAATTAACTCCTCGGGAGACGTGCTGTTCACCGCGACGGCAGAATATGTGCACTGGAAAAAGCAGGGCAAGAGCCTGCCGACCTTCCTCGGCGGAACAACCGAGGTCGACTGCTGAGATAGTTTAGGAGGAAATTATGACGGAAGTTTTAATGTATAACATCGACGATAGCAAACGCTTAAAGATAAAGCTGCTCTGCAACAAGCTTAATATAAGAGCGAGAGAGGTTGAAAAATCCGAATTCGGCTTGAAAATTTCAACCCTGCTCGGACTTGACGACGACAAAACGGTTAAGCCCGATTCGGACTTTTACGGCGAAATGCTGTATCTGAGCGACTTTTACGGTTCAATGCTAAACATATTTTTGAACCAGCTTAAACGGCAAAAAACGCCTGTAGCGCTTAAGGCGATTAAGACCGAGGCAAACATCGGCTTTACCTCTTACGAGCTTTACAATGAGCTCTGCGAGGAGCACAAGGCGCTTAACTGAGAATTTAATGGGGATAGACGGAAATGAGTAAATCAAAAACAATAGTTTCGCTGATAATGAACGCGCTGATTGTGATTTGCACGGCGGCAATCGTCGTGTCGTACTTCACAGGAAAACCGGGTGTGCTGATAAGGAACGGCTACGAGTCGTTTAAATTCTTTACGACCGATTCAAATATTTTAAGCGCGATTGCGGCGTTGATTGTGTTAATGTTCGATATTAGAATTTTAATCGGTAAAGATAAAGAAATCCCTCACTGGGCGGTGATGGCAAAATACATCGGCACAACCTCGGTAATGCTGACCTTTGCCACGGTAATGCTGTTCTTAGGCCCTATGTTCGGCTATTACTTTGTGCTCAAGGACACGGCGTTTTATATGCACTTTGTCGGACCGTTGCTTGCGCTGTTGTCGTTCTGGCTGCTTGAGACAAGCTATATCATTCCTAAGCGGTTTATTCACCTTGCGGCGATTCCTATGGCGATTTACGGCGTAGTATATGTTATAGAGGTTTTGGTAATCGGAGAGTTTGACGGCTGGGATGATTTTTACGGCTTCAATACAGGCGGAAGATGGTATTTGTCCATAGCGGCGATTTTGCTGGGTACATACCTGCTCGCGATAGTAATAAGGCTTTTGCACAATTACGCAGTAAAAAAAACACATTGAAAAGTCGATAAACTGATTTGCGGTTTCAGCTTAATAATTTTGAAAAAATTTCAAAAAAAGCCTTGACATTTCGGCCGATAAGTGATATGATAGTAACCGTCGCTGAGAGATAAGGCGAAACGCTGAAGCGACACAGGCATAAACGTGGGAGCATAGCTCAGCTGGGAGAGCATCTGCCTTACAAGCAGAGGGTCATAGGTTCGAGCCCTATTGTTCCCACCAAATGGCCCGGTAGTTCAGTTGGTTAGAACGCTAGCCTGTCACGCTAGAGGTCGACGGTTCGAACCCGTTCCGGGTCGCCATAATGTGCCTCTGTAGCTCAGTCGGTAGAGCAGGGGACTGAAAATCCCCGTGTCGATGGTTCGATTCCGTCCGGAGGCACCATATGCGGATGTAGCTCATCTGGTAGAGCGCCACCTTGCCAAGGTGGAGGTAGCGAGTTCGAGCCTCGTCATCCGCTCCATTAATCACTCGAGATTGGGCTGCAGAAAGTCACGTTTTGAGTGATTTTTCATATAATATAATACGGCGTCGTAGCCAAGTGGTAAGGCACGGGTCTGCAAAACCCTGATTCACCAGTTCAAATCTGGTCGACGCCTCCAGTCTGACACCTTAATTCTTTATTGGAATTAAGGTGTTTTTTGTTTATGATTTTGTAAAATTTAAACAAAAATATTCCTCGGCATAGCTAAAGTTTTGTAATAAAAAATGTAGCGAAATATGTTATAATACGAATGTCGCATTATTCAGAGTTTGAATAAATCTGAGATGATAAATAATGACAGGAGTCACAGGAATAATGAAAAAAGCATTTAAAACATCACTTTCTTTTTTATTGATACTTCTAATCGCGGTGCTGTCCGTACCGTTTTGCGCGGTCGCGGGCTCGAGCGAGACAGAGTTTGGTATCGATAAGCTGTATTTAAAGGCGGGCGAGCAGTTAAAGGTCAATAATCCCGATAACTATGAGCTCAAATTCTATGTTGGTGATAACGAGGTTGAGGGGGACTCCCTTACGCTTGTTAGCGACTACTATGAAAAATGGATTACGGTAAAAGCGTTTAACGGCACTGAGCAGGCGGCTGAGGATAAGGTCTATTTCAGCAAGCTCCCCGTTATTTATATCAATACCGAGGACGGGAATAAGATTACCTCCAAGACCGAATACAAAAAAGCCGATATGAAAATCCAGAACAACGAAGAAACCTCCAAGGATATTTATTCGGGATCTATTGAGATTAAGGGCAGGGGTAATACCACCTGGAGCGTATACCCGAAAAAGCCGTATAAGATTAAGCTCGACAAAAAAACCGATTTATTCAATATGGGTAAGAATAAGCACTGGGTGCTCCTCGCCAATTATCTCGATAACAGCTTTATGCGTAACGTAAACGCCGCAAGGCTGTCACATCAGCTCGGCGTCGAAACAATGGATTTTGTATGGGCGGATTTGGTTCTTAACGGAAGCTATGTCGGAAACTATCTTCTCGGCGAGCATGTTAGAATCGGAAAAACCAGAGTCGATATAACCGACTGGGAGGGCGAAGCCGAGGAAGCGGCTGCCGCTATAGTTAAGGCGGAAAAGAAAAACGGCGTTACGCTCGATCCGGACGCTTTGGAAACCGCCTTGACAAATAACCTTAGCTGGATTACGTCGGGAAAAATAACCTTTAATAACAAAGAGTATATTATTGAGGACTACTATAAATATAAAAAAGATACGACAGGCGGATTTTTGTTCGAGTCGTCTGACGAGTACGACGAGGTGTCCAGATTCACAACGAACGGCGGATTGAAGGTTATGCTGAATAAGCCCGAATATCTGAACACCAATTCCACAATGATGAATTACGTAAAGGATTATTGGAACAGCTTTGAGAAAGCCTATAAATCCGAAAACGGATACGCAAAGTATAACGGCAAGAATACGCATTATACTCAGCTTGCCGATTTGGATTCTATGGTCGGCTACTGGCTCGTTAATGAGATTCTCGGAAATAACGACGCGGTGTATAAAAGCCGCTTCGCTTATAAAGAGGTCGGAGGCTTGTTGAAATTCGGGCCTACCTGGGATTTCGATTACGGCTGCGGAGCTTTTACGGTTGGAAATTATCCCTCGGGCTGGAAAATATCCAAAAATGTAGGCGACAATGTAAAGGACGCCAACTTCTTCAAGGAGTTTTTGGACGACCCGCTGTTTATTTCAAAGGCGGTGGAAAAATACTGGGAAGTAAGACCGTATTTGCAGACGCTTATTGACGATGGCGGAGTTATCGACACAGATATAGCTTACCTCAGAGAATCGGGCTTAGCTGACAGCGAACTCTGGGACAGACATTATATTTATCCTAAGTCGGCAAGAAACTACACCGAGGACGCCGCCGCGTTTAAATCGTATATGGTTGGACGTGTTTCGTGGCTCGACAAGCAATTTAAGACGGAAGACACGCTTATTAACAGCACGCGTATAGATGAAAGCGCTCATCCTTACAAGAACGCCAATGATATTATTAATCTAAAGTTCAAGAACACTGAAAATGACAGTACCGTAAACGCCCCCGCCGACGGAATTATCGGTTCTCTCAGAGATTTGTCGGTTAACGTAGATGTTACCGATAGCGATACCGAGGAATTGAAGGTTTATATTAACGGTATTTACAGTCTTACAGCTTCCGTTACTGACGGAAAAAGCGAGTTTAAAATTGCTAAAGAAAAGCTTTCCGAACCCTTTGGAAAGAAAAATGTTATTTCTATTATAGGTAAAGACGAGATGGGAGATACAACCTATCGAACCTTTAAAACCGTCAAAACGGTTTACGAAGAACCTGTGGTTTTAGGCGACTCTAATCTTGACGGTAAGGTTAATATAAGGGACGTCGCTATAATTCAAAGACATCTCGCGAAAATCATAACGCTTAACGAAAGACAAAAAGAAGCCGCCGACGTCGATAAGGACGGAGAGGTTACTATTTTGGACGTAGCGATAA
>ONPH01000006.1 GCA_900319655.1 uncultured Eubacteriales bacterium | reverse complement strand
CGAGGTCGCCGCTGAAGTCCTTTTTCCTTGTGCTCTGCGCGGTGCTGTAGTCGTCGTGCGCCTTGCCGAGCTGCGTGAGTATCGCGTTATAAGCCGTCAAAGCGCCCTTGTTGTTCCAGTGGGAGTCGCGCGCGAGGTAGAGCTCCTCACTGTTATCTTCAAACAGCGGATACAAATTGCAGTAATTTACGCCGCTGTCCTTAAGCGCGTTGCCCACCATTTCACGGTTTGATTTATCGCTGACCTTTTGACCGTAATAATACGGCATATGCTCAGGGTAAAGCGAGTTTTTGTTCGGCGCGACAGTGAATATAAAATCTGCTCCGTTCGACCTTGAAAAATCCTGAATCAGCTCAAGATTATGTACAAGCGCCTTGGCTTTTCTGTCCGAAAATACATTTTCGCCGAGGTAATTGTCGAGCGTTGAGCTGTAGAAAAGCCAGCCGTCCGTGCCTGTGACAACGCTCTCATTATTCGAGGTCATAAACAGCGAAGCCTGAATTTTCGCGTCGGCGGTAATCGCCAGCGGTCTGAACGCAAAATGCGTGCCGAAATAATCACCGAGCTGAGCAGGGTACGAGGTGTTGAGCTTGCCGTCGCTGTCGGTAAGCTTTGGAAGTTGTGTCTCCCTCTCGTTGCCTATCGGCTCGGTCGAAGGCGCAAAAATCATTCCGAGAGAAGGCAGCAGACACAGCGTGAAACACGCGGTGATGAAAACTGCCGCAAGTATCTTTTTCATTTTCCGCCTCCTCTAAAATCTAAAGTAAATAAACGGATTGTAGCCGCTCGGAGAGAGCCTGAGAATACAGAAGAACAGCCCTGCAAAAGCCAGGCAGTACAGCGCAACGCTGACAATCCGCCAAGCGGTCGAAGCGCTGCCGTCAGCGTAAAGCTTTTGACGGATTTTGTCCGAGAGCGGTCTGATAGGCGCGCAGCCGATAACGGCGATGACAAAGATAAAGATAAACCACGGCGTGAGCTGCCTGAGCGCAAGGCTCATATCATAGCTGCCGGGACTGCCGAAGCTGAACATCCTGCCGATGTAGCCAAAGCCGTAACCGATCGTGTCGGCTCTGAATACCACAAAGCCGAGGAGCACTACAAGCATTGTGTAAATGTGTCCGAGCACCTTTGGCAGCTTTTTCAGGACTTTCAGCAGACAAACGTCCAGTTTGCGCCGTGCCAAAGTCCCGTGAAGAAAAATACGATAATGCGGTTCAGCGCGGTTCGCGCCTTGCCCTTGCGGTTTCCGCCGAGGGGAATGTACAGATACTCCTTGAACCATGTTGAAAGCGAGATGTGCCATCTCCGCCAAAAGTCCTGAACGCTCCGCGCGCCGTATGGGTAGCGGAAGTTCTCCTTAAACGTAAACCCGAACATTTTGCCCAAGCCGATTGCCATATCCGAGTAGCCGCAAAAATCGTAGTAAATTTGGAACAGGTACGCCGCCGCGCCGAGCCAAGCTGACAAAAAACCGAGCTTGGAGGTGCTCTGCGCAAAGATAATATCCGCCACCTGTCCCATAGTGTTCGCTATAAGCACCTTTTTGGCAAGTCCGCAGACAAACCGCCTTAAGCCCTGAGCGATTTGCTCCAAGCTCTGCGAGCGGTTGTCAATCTGCCCAGCGATATCGCGGTACTTTACAATCGGGCCTGCGATAAGCTGAGGGAAGAATGAAATATAAAGGAGAACCTTAAAATAGTTCTTCTGAACGCCGACCTCTCCGCGGTACACGTCGATTACATACGACAGCGCCTGGAAGGTGTAGAATGAAATGCCTATCGGCAGTATAATATCCGGAACAGGGACGGAAAGGTGCGTCACCGAGTTAAACGCGGTGACGAACATTCCGGTGTACTTAAACAGTACGAGCGTTCCGAGGTTGAACACAATCGCGATAATTAGCGGCAGCTTTTTTTGCTTTTCCGACTTCCCTATCCAAAGCGCACAGAGGTAATTTACAAGCGAGCTTAAAATCATCAAGAGGACGTAAACAGGCTCGCCGTAGGCGTAAAACACCAAGCTGAACGCGATTAAAAGTCCGTTTCTGACCTTGTGAACCGGGATAACCGTGTACAGCAAAAATACCGCCGGAAGGAATATACATAAAAATTCTAATGAACTAAAAACCATAATGCTTTTCTAAAATCAGTTCCAAACAGCCCTGCCGCCGCTGATTGTCAGCTCGGAATAGAATTTCGCCTTAACATCCCAGGGATGGGTTGTCATCTTGTATGCGGCATATTCGGGGAAGCCCCAGCTCGGGAGCTGCATATCGGGGTCGAAATAATACCATCTGCCGTCCATATAAATCTCTGTCCAGCCGTGGGGATTGCCGTTGCTTGTATTGCCGACAGCCATTTTTACGCGGTAGCCGCAGATTTTTGCAATACAGGTAAAGCAAGCGGCGTAGCGGTAGCAGTTGCCGCGCTTGTTTTTGAACATATCAATTGCAAGTCCGGGGAGCTGCGCCTTTGATGTTGGGTGGTCGTAGGTGCGCTTGTAGGGAATTTTCTCAGCGAGGTACTTAAAGCTTGTTTTCATACGCTCGTCCATATTTTTGCCTGTCGAGTAGTTCATAATAAACTCCGCAGCAAGGCGCATTTCCTCGCTTACGCAGCAAATGCCGTTTGCGTCGGCGTAATAATAACCCTCGCTCTTTGAGCCCACGATTTGGTTTCTGAGCACAACGCCGTTCTTATAGTAATAACGGTAGCCGCCTATAATCTGATAACCGTTCGGAACCTTGCCGTTAATCAGGTTGTGTACCGACGACCATTCTCCGTAAACGGTCTCGCCGTCTGCTTCCCTGATCGCTCTGAACTGATAAGCGTAGGTGTCCTTTGTGCCTGCAACGTCTTTATCGAGGTAAGAATTGGTTGTGGATATAAAGTATTCGTAAGGATGATTTCCGCTCTGCTTTCTGGCAATTTGGTACTTTGTCGCACCCGGTACAACGCTCCAGCTTATATTCAAGCCGCTGTTTGACATCGTCATAGCCTGAACATTCGGCATACCGATGAAGGTAATACCCTTCGGACTTGAATAAGGACCGTAAACTCCGCCGCCTGCAGGACGAACCTGAACATAGTAATGAGTGCCCGAATGTGTGTTGAGAATGGGATAGTAGGTGTTATTTGTAATCGCAGACGACCACGAATTTGCCGACGCGGTTTTGAAGTATACAACGTATCTTGCCGCGCCTGCTACTGCCTTCCACTCCGCGCGAATTCCGTTAGACTTGTTCGAGAGCGTTACGGCGGGCTGTGTCATTCTGAGAATCAGCTTTGACGGCGACCATGCTCCGTAGGCTGTGCCGTTAGTCTCGGTTTTGAACATCGCCCTTACCTGATAGTAGTAAACCGAACCGCCTGCAACGTCCTTGTCTGAATATGAGGTTTCCTCGGTATTAATGTAGCTGAACGCGGAAGCGCCCTTTTTAAGCTTTGCTATTTGGTAACCGTTAGCGCCCTCAACCTTTTTCCAGCTTACGACAGCGCTGTCAACGGTGTTTGAAAGCGTAACATCGGGAACGCCGATAAACGTCATACCTTTAACCTTTGAGTATGTTCCGCTGACGTTGCCTGCAACGGGACGAACCTGAACAAAGTAAAGAGTGCCTGATTTTACGCCCAGAATGGGGTAATAGGTATTGTAGGTTGAGGTGACAGTCCACTTGCTGTCCTCAGCCGCCTTGTAGTACACGGCGTATCTCTGAGCGCCCTTTACCGCTCCCCACGCCGCGCGGATTCCGTTTGACTTGTTGGCAAGCGAAACCGTAGCCTGCGCGAGGGTAACTACTGATTTTGTAGACGACCAAGCACCGTAAGCAGTGCCGTTTTTCTCGGTAGCGTACATCGCGCGAACCTGATAGTAATAGGCGTTGGCGGTTGTCACGTTCTTGTCGGTAAAGCTTGTCGACGTAGTTGTATAATAGGTATACGCCTTGTCGCCCTTTCTTATCTTGGCAATTTGATATTTATTAGCTCCGTCCACGCTGTTCCATGTGAGCGTGTTCGCGCTTCCGTTAAAGCTCAGCGAGGTAACATACGCACGCGGAATATATGTAAGGGATTTTACCGCTGAAAACTCTCCCCCTGTATTGTCCGCGTCCATCGCCTGAACCTTAGCGTAGTATAGCTTGCCCGGCTCGGGGTCTCCCCAAGTCGCGTGCGTTTGGGGCGTGCCGTACATGCCCCAAGTATCTTCATCTGCTGCTCTGGTGTAAACCACATAAACCATAGCGCCTTTAACCTGGCTCCACGCAAAGTCCAAGCCGTTAACGCCGTTCGCCATGCTAAAAGCAGGAGCGGCGAGCTTTTCCTTCGGCTCAGAATTTTGCTTTTCGGTATTGTCCGCCGCAACTTCTGACTTTTCTTCGCTCACGGCGGCGAGCGGTACATCAGCCGAATCGGTTTTTGCCGCTGTAAATTCCGTTGCCGCCTGAGTTGACGGCGGCTGGGTAGTTGCCGGCTCGGTCGAAACGGTCTCGACCGCAGGCGAATCAACAATGCCTTCCTCCGTTCCTATTTCCGCAGCCATAGCCGAACAAGGGACGGCGATCATACCGGCAATCAGCGTGATTACCAGTGATTTCAAAATTAGCTTGTGTTTCATAAAAAAACCTCCTGTGATTGTGCAAAAAATTATATATTCGAGAATACAATAAACAACAAGCCTATTATATTCATAATATATCACAAAAATTGACAAGTAGTCAATAGATAATCCCTGCTTTTTGAATGTAAGGATTCTGTGCTCAGCATAAAATGACCCTTTGTTTTGTCCGTTCAATAGCTAAAACGCAATTAATTTGGATAATGATTTAAATATTTGGAAAAATTTTTATTTTTATTTTTTACAATTTTTATCATTTTCCTCGCAAAACGCTATTTAAATGAAAAGCACGGAAAGGCTCGAAAAAATTTTTTCAAAAAATAAAATAATTTAAATATTTTTGCCGTTTTTCTCCGTTTAGCTTAGTGAAAGAGAGAAAAGAGTAATATTGCCATTCAGTCAAATTTGTGATAAAATGGTAAAAGAGGAACTTTATAGATTTGGAGGGGCTCAATGGAAAAGGCAGAGTTACAGCAGCTTGCGACACGCGCTTCAAAAGGAGAAAGCGCGGCATGGGAAGCGCTGTATGGCGAAATCGGTAAAATTTCCGCTTCTGTTTGCCGCAAAAACAATCTGTCCCCCGAGGACGCCGAGGATGTAACCCAGGAAGCCTCGCTTGCGTTATCGGGCAGGTTAAGAGAGCTTGCGGCTATGGACAACCCCGAGGGATATATTCGCCGCGTGATAAACAGCAAAAGTATAGATTTAATCCGCGCCGCGACAAAAACTCCGATGGAGAGTATGCACGAGGACGAGGACTATGTGCTGAGTTTACCCGACGCCGCCGACACTCCCGAAAACGAGGTTGCCGGAACAAGCGCCGACCGGCTGATAAAGGATTTTATTGACGAGCTGCCCGACGACCAGCGCGAAGCGCTGATTATGCGCTACTACGACGGCTACACAAACGCGCAAATCGCGAAAAAACTAAACGTACCCCCGGGCACGGTTGCCTCAAGGGTACGCTACGGCAAGCAGGCGCTTGAAAAGCGGATTACAAAGTATGAAAAGGATAATAAAATCCGCCTTCACGCAAAAATCGCCATTCCGTTTTTGCCGTGGCGGATGTTTAAGGAGCAATCGCTTAAAACGGCTGAGATTATCGCGACCGACGGCGGTTCGTCAACCTCCGGCGGAACAAGGGCGTTAACAGGCTTTTTGGCAACTGTCGTGTTCGGCGGAGCTGTTATCGGCACCGGCATTGTGATGAAGAACAACAATAACCCGACGGATGAAATTGTACCAACCCAAGCGGTGACCGAACAGGTCGAACAAATCGACCCTACCGCCGCTACCGTATATAAGGATGTGTACGAAACTCAGGTTGCGACGGTTTACCAAAACGTAAACTCCGCGCAAAGCGACGGAGAACAGGCGGAGCAAACACAGCAGGGCTTGCCGGATGAATTCCGCTTTGCGGGCAACCGTTATGAGCCGTCCAAAAAAACACTGACGTCAAAAACTTATCACTCCGACACCATAGGAGGAACTTTAACATTTCCCGACAGTTGGGTTAATAATGTTAAAATCGAAGATGACGGATACCGTGTTCGTGTATTCGACAGCGGCGGTAGTGCCGGTGATAATAGTATAATGGATATTGATTCTGATTCTAACTTAAGCAAAGAGGAACTTCACGAAATATTGGAGCAACCTAATGGTGATATAATCCTTTTTAACATTTATAACTTTTATTTTGGATATTCACAGCTTCCCGGCAAAGACGCGTATATATTATACAATAGTTCTTTATCATGGAATAAATCCTTGCTATACAGGACAAATCTGGATTACAGCAAAATCAACAGCGAGATACTCTCTGCGCTCGAGAGTTTCCACCCGGACAATTCAAATTTTACAAGCCTTTTAACTCAAAAGCAAAAGGACAATGTGATGGAGTTCACAGGAAGCGATTACGTACAACAGGGTTGCTAAACGAGGTGTTATTATGATAAAAAAATATAACTTTGATAATTCAGCAAACAAAAAACTTATGGCGGAAATACTGAGCAAGCGCGACCGTCAGCCGCGCGCGGCATTTCTTTCATCGCTGGCGGCGGTAATGGTTGCGGCAATATCATTGACAATGGTATTCGGCAGCCTGTCAACAAGCGCAGTGCCGCTTGAAGAACCGGAACAGCAAACAGGTGTAAGCTACGCCGCTGACGGAGAAACGCTGCCGCCTGAGGAAGTGACACGCGTACATACCGAAACAAAGACAGAAACCGTAACCGTGTATAATGATACGCCTCAGCTTTCCGAAACCTTATTAGTATCAGATAATGTCAGCGAGGAACCCATCGCCGAGGGAAAATCACTGTTTAATCAAAAGAAACAAATCTTTCAGTGGCAGTATAAAGGTGAAGTTTTCACCTTTTTTGTAAAGGACAATACGGTATACCGCCGCAATGAAACAACAGGCAAAACTGTTGTTGTATTTAAAGGAGAAAAAAATGTCACTCTCTTCTGTCTGAACAACAGATATCTATTCTTTGGCGAGGAAACTATATTTAATGTCCTATATGATTATACCGCATATTCTGAAAATTTTTGTTACTGCTATAGGGTGGATTTACTAACCGGCGATATATTGCGCCTGTTTTCCTATTATTCGGAAGATGATATAGATTGTTACCCACTCAAATTCATCCGCTTTGACGGCAGTGATGTTGTTTTTTCTCAACAATGGGAACGTATTAAACGCTTTGTAGTGCATGAAGACGGCAGCTACGAGGTTTTTTACGATGATATTGTTTATCCTTATAATGATGATAATGAATACCCCCTCTATAATATGGGGTATGTTGATTTAGATCTGTATTTTGATTATGATAATACAATTACCGGAGAAAGTATTTACGGTATTATCTTTGATGTATTCAACATCAATGATATCGAGAGCTTTGGCTATGAATTTAATGATACTCCGGACGCTAAAGGTTTCATTTACAATAGTTATGATGATAGTCAGCATAATTCCGATTTTATTTTTATTTCCTTTGAAAAACGCCAAAGCGATACTGACAATTCTTTACTGATGTATTACGGAAAAAAGGCAAATAACGGTTACGACGCTTTAGATGGAGGTTTTATTCAAGTTACACTTCCGGATTCGTCGGAAATGATCTTAAAAAATCAGTTATTCCACGACTCATTATCAATATCTTATGGTTACAATGATGATCCGCTTGAGCTTTCAAAAATATCCATTCCGGTTAATTTTGATAAGCTGACCGCCGATACAATGAGCGAACCGGAGTATTACACGCTCGAAAACGGCGAAACCTTAACACTCACCTACTACCCCTGCAATTACCTGCACGCTGCTACGCCCGACAGCGCGGAATAATAAATATTATTTGCTTACCGTCCCCGTTCGACGGCTTATCCGCCGCGGGGATTATCCCTTCGGGGAATATAAAAATAAATGCCAATCCCTCTTGCAAAAGAAGAAAAACGCATTCCTCTTCTGCGGTTTTAACCGCAAAAAAGGCTCCGCCGGAACCAGTTCTCCGGCGGAGCTTTTTCTTGCTCAAAACAATTTGCAATTTTTACTTTTGTGTGATAAAATGAAAAAAGCGCTCCCATCAAAAGATGAAAGCGCTCCCTTTGGAGGCGACAGGCGGATTTGAACCGCCGCATCAGAGTTTTGCAGACTCGTGCCTTACCACTTGGCTATGTCGCCGTGTCAACGAGGAATATTATATCATTTATAGAGCCCGTTGTCAAGAAGATATTTGCACATTTTGATTTCAGAATTTTCGGTAACGACTATGAGAGACTTAATATCATATGCGCGTCAGTGCGAAAATATGCTTGACCGCCTGAAAATTAAATACGCGCAAAACATCACCTATGCCGTAAACACCCGCGCTCAGTCGAGGCTTGGGCTTTGCAAAAAGCAAAACGACCGCTATACGGTGGAGATTTCCGCCATGCTGTTGGACGAGCGAACCGCCGAGCAGACGTTGATTGAGACCGTTTTGCACGAACAGCTCCACACCTGCTACGGCTGTATGAAGCACACAGGGCGGTGGAAAATGCTTGCCGAAAAGGTAAACGCCGCCTATGGTCTTAACGTAAAGTGCGCCGCCGATGACGAGAGTATTCCCGAAGATTTGCTCCCGAAACCGAAGTACATTATAAAGTGCCGAGGCTGCGGCGCTGAGCTTCACCGTCAAAGGCTCTCTCCCCTTGTAAAAAAACCGAACCGCTACCGCTGCGGAAAATGCGGCGGCAGGCTCTATTTAATTTAACCCAAACAAAAACTGTCACCCTAAACCAAAATTAAGGTGACAGTTATTTTTATACTATTATCGTCTATTCTCCCGAACCCTCAGAGCCGCCTGAGCTCTGCGACTGGCTCGACTGCTCGGATTGTCCGCCCGAATCAGCGGACTGCTGACTTTGCTCAGGCTGAGCAGACTCGGCGCTTTGTCCGGTATCCGATGAGCTTTCGTACGACTGCTCGTTTGAATCGTTGTCGTCGTTATTATTGTTGTTGCCGGAGTTGTCCGAGGACTCGGTCTTTTCGCCGTAGGTTGCGCCGCTGTCGTAATCTGCGGACCTGAACACTACGCCGTAATCCATATCGTAGGTCGACTTGTTGAGCTCCTCGCGGTCAATCTCCTTACCGTCCTTAAGGTAAACTCTCCAGGCTCTTACGCTGTAGCTGTCGCTGCCTGTGTCGGAAACCTCGTTGTGGGTTTTAATCTCGTCATAGCTGCCGTACTTAACGCCCCAGAACGAAGCGTGAAGCGTGCTTCCGTCAACCTCACACTCGAGGAAAACCTGGGTTTTCTCGGGGTTTGAAATTTTCAAATCGAGGTTGGGATAGTCGATTGTCGCGTCAAGTCCCGTGGGAACGTAATCGGAAGCCCACTGGTGGCAGTAACGCTCCTCAAAGTTGAGGTTTGCGCGGATAGCCGCGTTATAAATCGTCGAGCTCGCCTGGCAGATACCGCCGCCTACGCCGTCGATAATCTTACCCTCGGAGATAACGTGGGCAGGCTTGTAGCCGTTGGACTCTTTGTTGGAGTCGCCTGTGCACTCGTTGAACGACCAAACATAGTCGCCCGGCTCAATAATACTGCCGTTGCAGGCGTCAAGCGCAACCGACATATTATTTGTGCCGTTCGCGGTGTTGTAAGAGGTAGTCTCGTAGGACGAGAGCTTAACGATGTTGTTCTGCAAAAAGTCCTTTGTCACTTCGGCAGGCAGAGCGGTGATTACCGCGTCGATTTTGCAGAAGTTTCCGCCGTTTGTAAACGCGCTTTTCAGCTTGGTTTTCAAATCCTTGCTGTCGATCTCGCGTCCGTCAACCGCGTCGGCGTACTCAAAGCGGTTCTCCGAGAACGGATGGAACTTTGTAACGTATGCGTCCTTGGGAGCTACGTCAATTTCCTTTTCGATTGCGGCAACGTTGGTGTCAATCGACTTTTCCTGAACGGTCGAGGTTACGGTGTACTTCCTGACCTCGTCCTTGCTTACCTTTTTTTCGGGATTCATCGCGTCGTTATACGCCTGCTGAACCACCTGCGGAATGTTGTAGGTGTAGGTAAAATTATCCTGAGTCAGCTTTTTGGTCTGACCGTCAAGGTTAATTGAAATTTCAAGAGGCTTGTTGAGCTTCTTAACATCCTTTTGAAGCGCCTGCTTCGCCTGGTCAAGCGTCATTCCCGTGACGTCAACGCCCGAGATAACGGTTTGGTCGGTAAAGGTAAAGGGCTTGTCCTCCTCAGCCTCGGGCTTGTTGTTGAGGCTGTTGAACAGACAAAAGCCTGCCACGCCGAGAGCCGCTGTAACAGCTACGGCAATGCTGACAATGATTATAACTTTTTTCTTTTTTCCTGCGCCGTCTTTTTTGTAGCGCTTTGATGAATCTCCCCCCGGAACACCCGAGGAGATATCCACAAGTCCGTCAGAACCTGTCGGGTATTTTTCCTTATTGCTTTTCATGATACACCCCAAATAAGTGAAAAAATATATATAAAATTAAACGTATATATAAATTTAAATCTTCTAATCCTTATATCCTATTATTTATTATTCTACTATAAAAAATTCCAAAAATAAAGTGGTAAAACACAAAGATAATCGCGGTTTTTTAAGAATTTTTTGTATAACTTTTGTCAATCTTTTGTAACATTAACATTCCGAACGTGAACACAGAGTGAAAGTTACCGTAATTTTGGCAAATAAACTATAATAACTGTTGAAATTAATCCAAAACCAAAGTATAATATATAATTAGAACAAAGCCATCATTTTTGGGTATGAAAACTGCGTGGAAAGGCGTTGATTATATGAAAGTGCTGATTTTAACAGCATCTACCGGAGGCGGTCACAAGCGTGCCGCAGCCGCTATTAAGTCAAAAATAAATACCGTCAGCCCCGAAACCGAGGTCACTGTTATCGACGGTATGGAAGCCCTCGGAAGCTTTTACAACACCACGGTAACCAAGGGCTACCACATTATGGCGACAAAGGTTCCCGATTTTTACGGAACACTGTACAGACTCACCGACGAGTACAAGCCTGTCGCAAAGGCGGTTATGAAGTCGAACGAGATGTACGCCGAAAAGCTTCTCGAGACCATCGAAGAGCAAAAGCCCGACATCATCATCATCTGCCATCCGTTCATCACAAATATGGTGTCTAAGCTAAAGGAAAAGGGTATGATTGACGTAAAGGCAATCAGCCTGATTACCGACTACGACTCGCACCGCACATATATGTCCGAGTACATCGACGCATTTGTTGTGGCTGAGCCGCAGATGGCGGATAAGCTTAAAACCGTCTACGAAATTCCCGAGGAAAAGATTTATCCGCTCGGAATTCCCACCTTTGACAGCTTTATTCAGCAACAGTCAAAGGAGGAGCTCCGCAAGCGCGAAAGGCTCAATCCCGACGTTCCGACGGTTTTGCTTATGGCAGGCTCGTTCGGCGTTACAGGAGTGCTGAACTTTTATGAGCAGCTCGCAAAGAGGAGAGAAAAAATCCAGCTTATCGTCATCACCGGAAGAAACATCAAGCTTTTCGACAGCTTTGACAAGAAAATTCAAAAGCTGAGGTCGGGCAAAAGGACTAAGCTTTTGTACTTTGTCGACAACGTTGAGGACTATATGCACATGGCGGATTTGATTGTCACCAAGCCCGGCGGACTGACCGTCACCGAGAGTATCGCCTGCCACCTGCCGATGGCGATTTACAGCGCCTTCCCCGGTCAGGAGCAGGACAACGTTGATTTTCTGCTTGCGCAGAACGCCGCGATTTTGATTGATGAGGAACGCGGCGCGGAACAGATTATGGAGCTTTTGAAGTCTCCCGGAAGGCTGCAGGAGATGAAGGAAAACTGCAAAAGGCTCGCTTTCCCGAACGCGGCAGAGGATATTTTCAAGCTTGCTAAAAAGCTCAGCGGCAAGGAATAAGATATGAAAAAACAAATAATATCCGCGCTGATGTGCGCCGCCTTGCTTTCGACCGGGCTGTGCGCCTGCTCAAGCTCCGACGGCTTTAACAAAGGCGAGATTTTGTCGTCAAAATACACTCGCAGTAAGGACGCGGAAAAAACCTACAATTACCGCGACGGAGCGGGTGAGCCGCCCACCGCGTACAACTCTTACGCAAACTTAATAATGGGCTATGAGCTTAAGCTGTTCAGGAACTACGCCGCGCAAAGCGGCGGCTCGTTCGTGTTATCGCCTGCTTCAAACGCCCTGTCGCTGTCGCTGATTGCGAACGGCGCAAAGGGCGATACACTTTCGGAAATCACCCTGGCGCTCGGCAACGATTTGTCGCTCGAAAACCTCAACACCTGTTCATCGTACTTCAAGAGCAGATTGGAAACCGTAGCCGAAGCCGAGAATAAAAAGACCGACGAATTAAGCGGCAAAAAAGCCGATACTTCGGCGTTTATGAGGTTTGACGACGCGCTGTTCATCAACAACAATACCGACGTCAAAACCGCGTTTTTGCAGGCTAACTCCGACTACTACGGTGCTCAGGCGGTGTGGTTTGGCTTTGCAGGCGACGCGAAATCGGAGCTTGACAAGCTGTTTAACTCGAACAAAGCCGCCGATGAAATTCCGCTCGACAAGGACGGCTCGCTCGTCTCGGCAGACAGCGTAAGCTTTTGCGACGGTTGGCTCGCTCAATACGGCGCGGACGATTTGTCGCAGGGCAAATTCGGCGGTAAGGACGCGGTGTTTATGAAGTCTACCGAAAGCTTCATTCACTCCGACGCGGCGCAGGGAATTATCAAATACACCGCCAAAAATCCACTTAAGCTTGTCCTGATTATGCCGAACGAAAACGTCAAAATCGACGACTACATCAAGACCTTCGACACCGTTGAGTATATGAAGCTGCTCGAGAGCTTCAACGTCACCTCAAACGCGAACGCGAGCGTTCCGCAGTTTGATATTTCCGCGAAGGACAAGCCTGAAGCGATGGCTGAGGTTATGCAGAAAACAGGACTTTACACGCTGTTTTCCGATAAATCCGATTTCGGCAACCTCGCGCACACTAAGGGCGTAACGCTTGACGGAATGTACAGCCTGAACAACGGTTTCAGCCTGAGTAAAAACGGCGTTTCTACCGCCTCGGACAAGCCCGCAGACAGCGCCTTGGCGCAGGGTTCGGCGGTTAAGAACGGTGAAAAGAACGCCGAGCTTGTTTTCAACCGTCCGTTCATCTTTATGTTGATTGACAACGAGAGCAATATCCCCGTTTACTCGGGCGTTTATATGAATTAAAACAGAAACCTTAAAACATTGTAGGGGTCGCGTCTCGACCGACCCCTACTTTTTTTATGCGAAAAATTCAGTTTTCCGTAAGGCGGATTGCCACGGCTGTTATATCGTCGTCGCGGCTCTCTGCCCTGCGCTTGATCGCCTCCTCAACAACCGCCTGAGCAAGCTCCTGAGTGCTGCCCTTGTTCCACGTTTTTATCAGCTTTTCAAGCCACTTGTCATCGCCCGTAAGCGCTCCGTCCGAAACCATAACCACCATATCTCCGACCGTCAAATTTACCGCGTCCTCCGCGAATTTAATGTTGTTGAGTATTCCTGCCGGCAGCGAGGACATCTCCTTTTTGATTACCCTGCCGTTCTTTTTGATAAACGTCGCCGCCGCGCCTGCCTTTTTGAGCGTTACCGCGCCGGTGTACAGGTCGATTCCTGCCAAATCTACCGTTGACAGGCTCTCGTCGTCGCTCTTAATCATCAGCGCCGAGTTGACGATTTGAAGCGAGCTGTCGGCGCTCAGTCCCGAGCGCAGCAGCCTGCCCATCACCGACGACGCCATATTTCCGTCTACCGCAGCTCTGCCGCCCGTGCCCATTCCGTCGCAGACAAGGGCGTAGGTGTTGCCGCGGCCGTCGTTGAAGTAGTCAATGCAGTCGCCGCAGAGCTTGCCGTTTCCGGCGATGTGCTGGTCTGTGCCGATTTCCACATCGTACTGCGGAAGCTCGCAGAGTGCGGCTAAAATCCTGCCGTTTTCCTCCGTGACCGAGGGCAAATCAAACCTGCGCTGACAGCAGTGCGATACAATCCGCGAAAGCTGACCGCGCTTGAGGTTTTTGCCCTTCGCGCTCAAAATCAGCTCAACCCTCATTCTGCCGTTCTCGCCCTCAAGGCAGGAACATTCCAAAGGACAAGCGCCGAGGGTTGTGAGCTCGGTGATAATCCTCTCGGCGGCTTCGCTGTCGCTGTTCTTCACCGCCGAAAATTCCTTTGACAAATCGCTTAAAATATCGCTCACGCCTGCAAACTGCCCTGCCACAACTCCGCGGAGCTCTCCCACACGGCGCTCGGCTTCCTGCATTGACAGGAGCTTTTTGTAGTTCTCTGTCATACTATGCGCGATTTCGCTTTTCTTGCAGCAGTTTTTTATAAACGCCGTCTCGACCTCGTCCGCGGTGAGGCTGCCCTTGGAGCCAAGCAGCTCCTCAAGGCGGAAAAAGTCGTCCTTTGTAACTCCGCCGCGGTGCTCGTAGCAGTACATCCGCAGTCCGCAGCCCGAGCAGACCTCGGCGGCGGTATTCTCGCAAACCCACTCAAAGGTCGGTGAGTACATCTCCCCCATCTTTTTCGACACATTCTCAACGTCGTTTTTGACGTTGCGGATCGCGCTCGAGGTAAAGCCCAGCCGCGCGATTATATTTTTACGCAAGGCTTCACCGAGTGAAACGTCGCGTTCCTTGTTGAATATAGGGGCGATAAACCTGTCTACGCTCTTGGGCAAAAGAAGAAACACCGCCGCTCCGACAGCGCCCTCAATCAGCGTTGCGGAGCTCATTTTTTCTCCGCCGAAGGCAAGGCTCATCAGAAAATCCGCCGTGATAAATGACAGCGCCGTCGCGATTTTTCCGAGCGGTGAGAACAGTCCGGCAATCAGTCCGCCGAACGAATATCCGCCGCAGATAAAGCCCTGCTCAAACTGCGCGAGGCTGAACACCGCTCCCGTTGAAGCGCCGCTGACCGCTCCGCCGTTAACTCCGCCGTTTTTCGCGCAGAACATCACGGCGATGACGGCGATTATCCTGCCGAGCGATACGTTATCTATCGCGACCTGACCGAGCGACAAAATCAGCACGCAGGCGGTCATTACAACGCAGGCGGTCTCCTGAGCCGTGAACGCCGTCAGTCCGCGCCTGCCGTACGAAAGCCGGAAGGTGTACGAGATAAAGTACGCCGCAACCGCCGCCAACGCGGCTTCAATCAGGCTGCCCGTCAGTGTAGCCATCGTCCCTGCTCCGCCGAACGACAGGGCTATGCCCGTAGCCGCCGTCGGGATAAACGCGCAGAGCGGCGCGAAGAGCTTTGACGAGCTGATTTTTCCGATGTCGCTTAAAAGCCACCTCGCGCAGCCGATTGCGATAATCACCGCGATGTAGCGAAAGCTGTCCGAGGGCTTTAGCAGAATGTACCCCAGCGCCGTGCCGAGCAGCGAGGGTATCAGCCTGCGCTTGGGCACCGAAGCGGCGTATGAGCTGCCGAACGGCGCCATATCGCCGAGCACCGCGCCGCGAGTAATGAGCGTTCCGCAGGCGAAGAACAGCACATTAAGCCCTGCGGTCTTGATAAAATCTGTCTGAGCGGCACGCGCGCGCCGCATTGTTTTTACATCCGTCATTTTGATACTTCCTTATGGGCAGCATTATGTGCCCTTGATTACTGTACCTCAATTATATTGCCTTTGCTGCGACGGATTTGTCGGTGTAAGGATGAAAATTTTTAGATTGTTTTATTGTAATATTGCGGCTTTTGGATTATAATGTACATAAAAAACCGAAAGGAATTTTATTATGATAATAATGTCGGTTGACTTGGGAAAAGCGAGAACAGGCGTGGCTGTGTGCGACAAAAGCGAGTTTTTGGCTTCTCCGCACACCGTTATTTTTGAAAAATCACCGAATAAGCTGTTGGAAAAAACCGCCCAAACCGCAAAGGAAGTGAACGCGGAGCTGATTGTCGTAGGACTTCCGAAGAATATGGACGGCAGCGAGGGCGAAAGCGCCCAAAACGCGAGAGCGTTCGCGGAAAAGCTCAGCGAGCTGACGGGAACCACAACCGTAATGCAGGACGAACGCGGAACGACCGTGACCGCCCACAATTACCTAAACGCCACAAACACGCGCGGCAAAAAGCGCAAAAACGTGGTAGACGCCGTCGCTGCGGTGATTATTTTGCAGGATTTTTTGGACGGAAGGAAACGCGATAAAGCCTGATAAAACGCCTCGTCGCAACCAAAGGTTGCGCACATTGTAAAGCAAAATGTATGGCGCAATCGGGACAGTTGCGTGTATAATGTGGTTAGAAAAAGGAGGTACAATTATGAATATTGAGACAGCAAACAGGCTTTTAAAATACAGAAAAGATAGCGGACTCAGTCAAGAGGAGCTTGCGGAGAAAATCGGCGTAAGCCGTCAGGCGGTATCTAAATGGGAGCGCTCAGAGGCGTCGCCCGATACCGATAACCTAATCCGCCTGGCTGAGCTTTACGACATAAGCCTTGATGAACTTTTGACCGGCAAAAAGCCCGAAGCGGCGCAGGAAGAAAAAACTGAATCCGAGTCAGACGAGTCTGAAGAGAAAGAAAGCCCCGATGACAGCAAAACGGAATTTGAACCCGATGAAAACACCACCTACTATAAATATGACAGGGTCTCATTTAAAAACGGAATCCACGTTGACGGCAAGGACGGCGACCGCGTTCACATCTCATTTAAGGACGGAGTTAACGTTTATGAAAAGCACGGCGATGAAGTACACGTCGGCTGGAACGGCGTGAACGTAAAGGAAAACGGAAAGCAGCGCGTTTATACCAACGAGAATGGCAACGTAATGGTTGACGAGGAGCTTAAAAACGCGCATCACTCAAACCCAACTCACAAAGCTCTTAATCTCTTTCCGTTCTGGGCAATCGCCCTAGCGGCGTTCCTTGCGTGGGGCTTCAGCGGACTTTACTTTGGCTGGGCACTTAGCTGGATTTGCTTCTTATCAATTCCGCTGTACTACTCGCTGGTTGACGCGATATTCAAGCGCAATCCCTCTCACTTCGCCTACCCAGTACTTGTCACTGCGGCATATGTTATTTTCGGTTATTTTAATATATGTGGCGGCTGGTCGGCAGGCTGGATTGTTTTCCTGACAATCCCTTTTTACTACATCATTTGCTCATTCATCAAAAAATTGAATACAGACTAAAGAAAACCACCCCAATTCACAGTTGTGAATCGGGGTGAAATTATAAATCCTCATAGTGTCCCTTACAGGAAATAATCAGCACATTATGGTCGATGTCTATTCTGTATGATAACAGCGTTATAATCATCGCCTGTCGCGGACATTATGAATAGACAAGAAACACCCCGGCTCATTACGAACCGGGGTGTAATTTTGTGCAATTGATTATCAACAGACAGCGTTTGATTCAGCACAAGCTGTCCCGCGAAACGGCGGGTTCAGGCTGCGCGCAGAGCCAAAGTACGCGAACTGCCTGCCGGGGCAACCCGGCTCAGTTCCAGTTGAGGGTATCGCTGTAAACGTTGATATAATCCTGAGCCGAACGCTCCCAGCTGTTGTCGCTCATCATTGCGCGCCACATAAGCTGGTGCCAGCCTTGTTCGTCCTGAATTCCCCACAGAGCGCGGCGAACAGCGTGCTGCATATCCGCGGTGTAGTAATTCTTGAACGTAAAGCCGTTGCCGTAGTTGTCGGCAGAATCGAATACAGAGTCCTTAAGACCGCCAACCTCGCGAACTACGGGGATAGTGCCGTAGCGCAGAGCGATCATCTGAGCAAGACCGCAGGGCTCCTGAGCCGAAGGCATAAGGAAGATGTCGGCGCCTGAGTAAATCTTACGCGCAAGCTCGGGTACGAAGCCGTGACAGAAGATAAGTCTGCCGGGGTACTTAGCCTGCATATAGTTGAAGTAGTCCTCATACTCCTTGTCGCCCGAGCCGAGAATTACGAACTGCATATTCTCGGTGTTCATGAGCTCCTCAAGTCCCATGCGAACGAGGTCGAGACCCTTGTGAGATACAAGGCGTGTAACCATAGCAACAAGCGGAATACTCCAGTTAACCTCGAGGGTGAGTCTCTCCTGCAGAGCGCGTTTGCACTCGCCCTTGCCGCTCATATCCTCCTTGGTGTAGTTGCGGTAAATCTGGTAATCGGTCGCGGGATCATAGCTTGCAAGGTCAATGCCGTTCTTGATACCGCAGAGCTTGTAGTGACGGAGATTTAGCTCGTCGTGAAGTCCCCAGCTGTACCACGGGTCTTTAATTTCAGCCGCGTAGCTCGGAGATACGGTCGAAACTCTTGTTGACGTCTCGATAGCGCCCTTCATCATATTGAGCTTGCCGTTCATCTCGAGAATTTTAGTCTCGCTTGCAGGAATACCTACGCACTCGGTATTAACCTCCCAGCCGTACTCGCCCTGATACTGGATATTGTGGATTGTAAACAGGCTCTTGATGTTGTAGTACCACGGTCTGTGCGAATAGAACAGATAGTAGTATGTGGGAACAAGAGCTGTCTGCCAGTCGTTGGCGTGGATAATGTCGGGATGGAAGTCAATATAAGGCAGCATCTCAAGGATCGCGCGAGAGAAGAACGCAAATCTCTCGGCGTCGTCATAGTGACCGTAGAGCGTGCCGCGCTTAAAGTAATACTCGTTGTCGATAAAGTAGTAGGTGCAGTCGTTCCAGCGTGCCCAGAAAAGACCGCAGTACTGGTGACGCCAAGCAACGGGAACGGTAAAGTTTGTGATGAAGTTCATCTGGTTTTTGAGGTCCTGATTGATTGTGCCGTAAAGCGGAACAACAATTCTGCAATCCTGACCTTTTCTGCATAAGGTGTGCGGAAGGCTGCCCGCAACATCGGCAAGTCCGCCGCTGCCGCAGAATGGATTTGCCTCTGAAGCGCAGTATAATATTCTCATTTTATTTTCCTCCTAATCTCACTCTTGCAACGCTTGATTAAGCATTAAACAACAGATTTTTTGGCTATATAAATCGGGTACGAATCAAAGCCCATCAGCGAACGCTCGTCCTTAACGGTAACGTCCTTGTCGATGATAACATAGTTGAGCTTGGTGTCGTTGCCGATTTTTGTATCCTGCATAATAATGCAGTTTGAAAGCTTAGCACCCTTGCCTACATAAACGCCCTTGGAGATTACGCAGTTTTCAACCTCACCGTCGATAACGCAGCCCTGGGCGATAATTGAATTTTTAACCCTGCTGTCAAGACCGTAGCGCGACGGAGCGTCGTCCCTAACCTTGGTATAGATAGGACGCTTGGGGTTAAAGAGCGAATCGCGGACTTCCTTCTTCATCAAATCCATATTGAATTCGAAGTAAGAATTGATTGAGGAAATAACCGCGGTGTAGCCGGTGTTTTCAAAGGCGTAAACCTTGTATTTGTCAAGCACGCTCTGGATATGGCGCTTAGCGTCGAGCTGGTTAAGGCTCAGAGCGTTGCGAACCTCCTCCATAAGAACCGACTTTTTGATAAGCATTGAGCCGTAAACCTGGTTAACCTCCTGGTCACCGATTTCGGGAGTAATGCGAACCTGGGTAACCTTGCCGTCAGCGTCGGTCTCGACGGTGAGCGGACGAACGTACTCCTTGGGAACAACTCCGCGTCTGTAAACAAAGGTTACGTCGGCGTCGTGCTTTGAGTGGAAATCGAACAGAGCGTTGTAGTCGAAGTTCGAAACAACGTTGCCGGGTGAGAGCAGAACATACTCCTCGCGGCAGTGGTCGATATATCCGTGCATATTATATACTGTCTCAATTTCGTTGGAAAAATTCTTTCCGTCGTAGGGAGTGAGCAGGGTAAGATTGCTTCTTCTCTTAGAGAGGTCGTAAGCGCTGCCCGAGCCTACGTGGTCGGTGAGCGATAAAAAGTTGCTCTTTGCGATAATTCCGACGTTGTTGATACCGGAGTTTGACATATTCGATAGCACAAAGTCAATCAGTCTGTACTTTCCGCCGATGGGGATGCTGG
>ONPH01000110.1:3233-7670 GCA_900319655.1 uncultured Eubacteriales bacterium | reverse complement strand
CTGCACTTTTGTCAAAGTGAGCTTTCGCTAACTCGCTAAATTTTTCGCTAAAACGTTAACTTCACTTTGTCAATTTAGGCCCCTCATACTTTAATTATAAACGATTGACTGTCCAATAAAACTCCCTATGCTCCGCAAATCCGAAACATTTGTTTGATGAAATTTTCGAATTTTCTGCCGAAAAAACGGTTGACAGCCGCAAAAATATCAATACAATTAAGATATACAATAAAAATTCGGAGGTATTTAATATGCTCGAAAACGGAACAAAAGCTCCCGACTTTACCCTGCCCGACCAAAACGGAGAGGAAAAATCACTCTCGGACTACAGAGGACAGAAGGTGATTTTATACTTTTACCCGAAGGATATGACCTCAGGCTGTACAAAGCAGGCTTGCGCGTTCGGAGAGCTGTATCCGCAGTTCCGCGAAAAGGGCGCGGTTGTGCTCGGTATTAGCAAGGACAGCGTGGCTTCGCACAAAAAATTTGAGGAAAAGTACGGACTGCCGTTCACACTGCTCTCGGACGTCGAAAAGACCGTTATTCAGGCGTACGACGTGTGGAAGGAAAAGAAGCTCTACGGCAAGGTTAGCATGGGCGTTGTGCGCACAACCTACCTGATTGACGAGGACGGCGTAATCGTCAAGGCGTTCGGCAAGGTCAAGGCAGCGGACAACCCTGCGCAGATGCTCGGTGAGCTGAGTTGAGGATAATAATCGCCCCTGCAAAGCAGATGAAGGTCGAAATTATTTAAAATAATAAACTCTTACCCAAATAAAATCTTGGGTAAGAGTTTTGTTTTATTATGTAGGGGCGTGCATTGCACGCCCGCATAAACTGCGCTGTCCTATCATACCAATTTGTTTTAAGAAAAGATTTACTTCCTATCAGCGGGCGCACACGCAGGTGCGCCCCTACAGTGTTAATTATATATATGCGTTTGGTTTATAACGTGGCGATAAAGGAAACGCCGCCCCCTCCGCCGCCTTAGGGCGGCACCTTTTTCTGGCGAAAACGGCAACCCTTTTGGGCTTCGCCCATTTCCCCTAACAGGGGAATTTCCCGTAGCTTACGCGATGGGGGAGGCTTTAAACGTTTACTCACAATATATTAAACTCTAAACTCTAAACATTAAACTCTAAACAAAAACAGGCTCAGCGCGAAGCCGAACCCGAATAAATACCTGCATATATATTAGTATACATTAATCAATATTAAAAAGCACAAAGCCGCCGCGGCGCGGATAGCCTGTGTTCCAGAGGTCTTTAAGGCTGAGCCACTCATAGCCGCTGTAGGTGACCGCCTTGACGTAAAAGCCGTTTGTATCGTTGTAGCCGTTGATTAAAAACCAGTGCCATACGTAGTCCTCATACCGCTTGTCGCGGTGGTTAAGTATCAGCGTGGGGATTGGATATTCGCCGTCAATCTGCCTGATTACGGCGCTTTTTGCGCTGTCATACGGCTCGTCACCCGAAAACTCGGTCATACTCAGACTGTCCTCTCCCCTGTCGCGCAGATACTGTGAATAGCCGTCAACGAAAATATCGAGCCTGTCAATGCCCGTCATCCGCGGAGAGAGGTAGGGCTTCATCACATACGCGAAGTCAACATATTCATCCCTGCCGAGAGCTCTGTAATTTTCCGGCGCGATTTTTGAAAGTCCGCGGTGAAGCGCAAAATACATACTGCTGTCGCAGGCGGTCTCAGCGCCGCAGCCGCCGATTCGCATCATAAAGGTCGGAAACCAATCCTGATTTCCGCCGTAGGACGCGCCGATATTAAAATGCGGAAGTTCCTTTTTCATAAGCTCACCTTTTTGATAATCTCACCTATGCTTTATCAGCCTGATTATCCTCGGGCGGTTGTACCGTTGAATGATGACGAACATCAAATCAAACGCCGCGGCGCAGAGTGACGTGATTAAAAACACCCAAAACGCGCCGAATACCGCCGAAAACGCCACGGGCACAAAGCTCAAAATTACAATCGTCTCGTGCACAAGCTCCGCTTGGCACATAGCCTGAGCGATTTCGTCCCAGGTGTGAAGCTTTGGATTAAAAACTTTCGGCTCAAAGGTCGGAAGCCTGTGCTTCCAGTTTTTAACGCCGAGAATTTTGTACAGCTTTTTCTCCCACGGACGGCATTTGAACCAAGCGCTGTTGTAGTCCGCGCGGTTTTTCATTGTAATGTCAAAGGCAAAGCCCACGCCGAGCCTCATCAAAAAGTGGTACGCGACAGTGCCGAAGGTAACCGCGAGCGTGTAAAACGCGCCTGTCCGCGTATTTGCGAAAAGTACGGCAAATACAACAGTCAAGGCGACCGAGCCTGCGGTAATAATGTACATAGTTCTTTTCATATTGCAGTGAATTCCTTAAAATTGCTGACTTCATCATACTACATCAGCGCCGAAAAGTCCAGACAAAAAACGTGCGTATTGCAGGATTGTATTTTCATTATATATATGGTATAATAAACTTATTAAATAATAAACTTATTAAAACCTGAACGGGGGATTTTTTATGGCATTATTTCAAAAGGAAAACGCATACACCGAAACTGTTAATTATAAAAGTATGAGCAAGGAGCAGTTGATTATGCTGCTCAGCGCCCAGAAAAGCGATATTGACGTGCTCACGCGCAAGCTTGCCGACGCAGGCACTGCCGTTGACGAGAAGAACCGCCTTGCTCAGCAGGTGCAGGCTCTCATCGCCGAAAACGAGGCTCTTAAGGCAAAGAACGCCGAGCTTGAGCAAAAGACTTCCGTCGCAGAAACGGAGATTACCGAAATCGGCTCAATCGCTGAGATGTCCTTCCGCGTTAACGGCGTGATGGACGCGGCGCAGAAGGCTGCCGACGACTACGTTGCGAAAATCCGCAAGATGTACGAGGAGATGAGCCAAGACTACAGCGTATACGAGATTAACGCTCAGAAAAAGGCTGAAGCTATCTTAAACGACGCTAACGCCAAGGCTCAGACAATCACCCAAAATGCGCGCAACGAAGCCAACGGAATTTGGAACGCCCTGCAGTCGCGCTTTGACAACTACGTTGACGGCAAAAAGCAGCCCGAATAACATTAGGGCACCTCTAAAAATATAAAGCTGCCCATATGCACCCATCTTTCACAGCAACTTCTTGCCAAAACTCCTCGTTATACGTCAGTATGACTTCGTCGTTTTGACAATAATTTGCTATAAAATATCCGCACCTCTGAACAACCCTATATTTTTAGAGGTGCCCATTACTATTTAAATAATGAACAGACCTTAGCCGGAAGACTAAGGTCTGTTTTACTTTATGTAATTTTAGCCGTTAATTGGCTCGCCGATGGAATATTTAACGGTCTTGCCTGAGGTGTATTTCTGAATCTGAATTGTGTCGTTTGTATCAACAACACCGTCGCCGTTGATGTCGGCAGCTTCAACTACGAAGTCTTTTACCGGCTTGTCGGCAACATACTTCTGCATAGCGAGCGCGTCCATTACGGTAACCTCGCCGTCGCCGTCAACGTCACCGAGGAGAACTTCCTTCTCGGGCTCGGGATCTACAGCAGACATCTTCTCGAGAATTGTGTCAGCCATAGCAGCCTCAAGACGGTCTGCAATCTCCTTGTGACCTTCAACTGTGGGATGGGGGTCGGTGTTGCACTCGTTGCTGATGTCGTAAACGTTTACGTATGTTGCGCCGTGATTCTCAGCGATTACCTGAAGCTTTTCGTTGAGCAAACGCATCTGGGGATCAACGTTCTTACCTGCTGTGAGGTACTGAATGGGATACGCAAGCTCGTCAGCAGCGATTGTAAGGAGAGCCTTAAGTCTTTCCTTCTTCATCTCCTTGAAGTATGAGTTGTCAACAAGGTACTTCTGGAGTGAGAACGAAACCTGCTTTAAGTCCTCAGACTTCTGCTCGGCCTCCTGTACGGGAACGATTTCAACGTCGCCAACCTCGATGTTGATGTCAACAGCCTCGTCAACCGCTCTTACGAACATATTCTTCATAACTGTGCAAGCGTCGCGAACCTGTCCCTGGTACTCGAGTGAGTTGCCATAGGGGTTGTACATACCGATCAACGCGATGTCAGCGTCGGGATTTACGTCCTGAACAGCGCTTACAACGCTTTCAACGTTGTTTGCGGAGTTCTCAACATACTTCTCGGCGTCTTTCTTGATAGCGGAAAAGAACTTAACAGCCTCTGCAACGTGGGCAGGTGTAATTTTGTCCTTATCTCTGATAATTAGCTTAGCGCCTGCGCCGATTGCCTCTTCCGGAGTTCTGCCGAAGAGTAGCAATGCAACTGCTGTAGCTGTGTCGTTAAGAATGGGGTTGTCGGACTTAATCATCGGGTAGATGATACCCATAACGATATCGTTGCCGCCGAGCTGAATACTAACCATATCAGCCTCGTCAATATACTTTCTGTAGATATCGTGATAGGGA
>ONPH01000110.1:0-3178 GCA_900319655.1 uncultured Eubacteriales bacterium | reverse complement strand
GAATATAAGCGGCAACCTCGCCCTTGTAGCCCTGCTGATAGATAGTCTTTGCAACGTCCTCAGCGCGGTAAGCTGTGCTTGCGATGTTTGTAGCCTTTGTGGTGTAGCCCTTTTCAGCGCCCATTGCTGCCAAACGCTCACCGAATACCTGAGCGTAAGCGGTCTGAACCGGATTTGCAATCAAATCCTCGCTGAGAATAAGAGCAGGGTCAACTGCTGTGCCGGGTGCAGTCAAGCCGTAGCCTGCGGCGATACTGTCACCGAGACAAACATAGTTATAGGTCTTTGCCTCAGCTTCCTTAGCGGAAGCAATTACGGTCGCAATACTGCCGAGCATTGTAACGGCGAGCACTGCGGATAAAATTCTCTTTATCATGTTACTTCTCCTCCTTAATTTAATAATTTATTATAACATTATCAATAAAGAATATCAATACTGATAATGAATGATGGCAACTTTCTGTCTTGTTGTTGTGCCGTCCTCGGAGTAGTTTACGAGGTAGTGGTGGTTTTCATCACAAGGAGATACATAACCCTTGTAATCGTGAGCCAAAAGCACAAAGTCGCGCTTGTTGGTGATTTCGCCGAGCTCGAATTCCTGATAGAACTTAACGGCAGCGAGGTTGTACTTCCTGCAGAAGTAGTCAACAAGCTCGTTTTTGGGAGTCTTGCAGGCAGGATCGAGGATAATCTGACCTACAACGTCATGACCGCCGCATTCGTTTTTGAATGCGCTGATTTCCCATTCGAGAACCGGATCTTCCTCGTCGAGCGAATACTCAATCTGGAAGAGGTAAATTCTCTCGCCCTTCTCGTTAACGTAGGAGTCTGACGCTCTGCCCAAAATGTTGTATGAGCCGTCGGCGTGGCGCACGGCGATATCGCCGGTAACACCCCACTTTGTGCCTTCATCGTCAACGTACCAACGCTCTGCGGTAGCCTCGGGATTTTCAAGGTAACGGTCGGCAGCCGCCGGGCTTGTAGCGTGAAGGTTGCCGAGAACCTCGTCCTCTGTAATCAGGTTGCCGTCGTCATCAACCAGCTTAACGTGAACGTGCGGCTCGAGGGGCAGACCGGTCTCGTTGGTCTTTGTCTCCTCGTTCATAAAGTATGTAACAAGCGTTGCGCCGCCTTCCTCGGAAGCGCCGCCGCCGAGTGAGTATCGGATTTTGCAGCCGTTTGCCTTGAGCCACTTGTCAACCTTTTTAACCGAGCTCTTTGTAATCGGCTCGCCGCCCGACGCCGGACGTGTAAGGTGCTCAAGCGCGTGAGGTCCTAAAACGCCCTGCTTAACCGCCTGCATATAGAAGCTCGCGGTAGCTACAACGCAGTTGCACTTTGACGCCGCAAGGTCGCGTGCGAAGGTTTTATTGTTATAAATCGGCTGGGGCACAAGCACGCCGCCTCTTACAAGAGGCATAATTGTGCATACGCGCTCGCCTGTCATATGCGTTAAGGGAATACACTGGAAGTTTCTCTCGCCGACAAGGTTCTGAGTATCAAGACCGGCGTGCATCTCTACATAAGCGTTCAGCGACGCCTCGGTGTAAACAACGCACTTGGGCTTTCCGGTAGTACCTGAGGTGTAGTAGTAGCTGATGTCGCGGTCGAGGTTTGTGGGACCCTCGGGGAGCGGAATGTCGCTGTTCGCTCCGGCTTTTTTCAGCTCGTCGAGCTTGATAAAGTCAACGCCCTTGATTTTGTCGAGGTTCATCAGGCAGTTCATAATCTGATTGATGTCAAATACCTCCTGCATCTTCTTGGGCATTTCGGAAGTATCCATAAACAAGCCCTTGCGCTTTTCGGGAAGATAGTCGTCAAGGCTCATTACGATTACCTTGTCAACACCGCCCTCGTTGAGGTGGTCAACAAAGTAAGGCAGGAACGCGTCGAGCGTTACGATAATGTGCGAGTTTTTATCGCGTGTATATGTAAGAAAATCGTGCTTAAGGTACAGGAAGTTAACATTGTTGCTGATTGCGTTAAGGTAGTTAACCGCAAACAGAAGCATTGTATTTTCTATGCTGACGGGCATACAAAGCGTTACAACGTCGCCCTCCTTAACGCCTGCCATCGCCAAACCGCGCGCATATGCGTCACGGAGTGCCGGAAGCTCGCCGTAGGTGATTGAAGTGCCGTAATAGTGGATAGCTTCGCCGTCAAGGTTGTCCTGGTTGAAGGTCATGATATTATCAAAAATATTCATGTTGTAAATTTCAAGTCCGTTAATGACGCAGTCAACCTTTGCCCATTCAGGGAATTTTCTCTCAATTTTACTGGTGTTCAGTCCGGTGACTTTGCTCATGGGGTCTCTCCTTTGTAATTCTTTAGAATTTGCTTTAAGCCGTAAATGCTCAAAACAGATAAATACATATATAGCGCTGTTACTTGCCGGTTAGCCTTTAGCTTTATAACCCAATAATAATTTTTCCAACTTAAAGGCTTAATCGTATCAGTCGCCATATAGCTATTCACCTCGATTGTATCAGGTCTTAGCAAAAAAGTAAATACAACGTTCCAATATGGAACACTCCAATTTTTGGCAAAAAAACTACATTTCCCCTGTTATTACAGTGTTTTGGCTTTATGGGGCAACATCGCGATTAAGTAAGGGCAATATCTTCTTTATTTCTGCGATGAACTCATCCCAGTATTTTGTACAGTTCTTTGTAATAATCTTTTCTTCAATATTTTCATTTAAAATATCTATAACCGTTTGCTCTATACCGGAATCTTCAATCCAGTTAAACTCTTCGTTTCTTTCTTCCTGCTTTTTTCTTTTTTCCACAATTCCGATTATTTCATCGTCATATTCTCCGCTGTTGTAAAATGTAAAAAGTCTCCACTCTTTTCCGTTGGTATACAACAGCTTTTTATACCATAAAATCTCTCCGGCAAGCTGACCTGCGGCAGTTCCTACGTTTTTGTTTTCAAATTCTTCTTGAAGCTCTGTAAGCGTATACAATTTTTCCCCGAGATTTTTTACCTCTATGCAGCCCTTTAATTTATCTCTGTTTTTGCCTGTTATTTTATAATGTTGATTGTTAACAAAATCACGGTCAAGTATCGCTATATCGGGGACGCTGCTTATTCCGTAGAATATTTGCCCTAACCGGCTCTTTCTTCTTTCGGCAACGATTCTCAGCGACAAACCGCCGCAATACGGCTCAAGCGTTTG
>ONPH01000099.1 GCA_900319655.1 uncultured Eubacteriales bacterium | reverse complement strand
TGACGCTTTAATCGCAAAGATTAACGCCGACAACATCAAGCTGTTAATCTTCTCAAATCCCTGCAACCCCACGGGCAGGGGAATTACCGCCGAACAAGCGCGCAAGCTCGTAAATGGCGTTAACGCCCTCGTTGTGCTCGACGAAGCGTATATGGACTTCTGGAACCAGAGCCTTATCGGTGAGGTTGAAAATTATTCAAACCTGATTATCTTCCGCACTGCTTCAAAGGCAATCGGCTCGGCGGCTTTAAGGCTCGGCTTTGCGGTTGCGAACACAACTATTTCCTCGGCAATAAAGGCGGTAAAATCGCCCTACAATGTCAACAGCTTTTCCCAAGCGGCAGGCGAGATTATCTATAATCACCCCGATTTCTTAAAAAACCGCCTTAAAACGATTGTTTTATCGCGCGAAAAGCTGTATAATGGTTTAGTTAAGATTTCCGCTGATAATCCGTCGTTCGCGCCCGTTGAGAGCGTCGCGAATTTCGTGTTTGTAAAAACCCCCGATTCAAAGCGGATTTGGGAGTATCTTAAGGAAAAATCAATCGTCGTGCGCCTTATGGGCGAATACCTGCGAATTACGGCAGGAACCGACATTGAAGTCAGCGAAACCTTAGCGGCTATCAATCAGTATTTTATGGAGGCTTAAAATGAGAACTTCCGAAATTACCAGAAAAACCAAAGAGACCGACATCACATTAAAGCTCTGCCTTGACGGCGGCGAGGTTAAGATTGACACAGGCATCGGGTTTTTCGACCATATGCTGAATTCCTTCGCGACTCACGGCGGCTTTGGACTTGAAATTTCCGCCAAGGGCGACCTCGAGGTTGACGGTCACCACACAGTTGAGGACGTCGGAATCGTACTCGGTAAGGCTTTTAACGAAGCGCTGGGCGACAAAGGCTCAATCGAGCGCTTCGGAAGCTTTTACGTGCCGATGGACGAGGCACTCGCGTTTGCCTCGGTTGACGTAAGCGGCAGACCGTTTTTGGTATTTGACGCAGAATTTCCGCAGGCTGTCTGCGGAGATTACGACTGCTCGCTGACCGTTGAGTTTATGCGCGCACTGGCTTATAACGCGCAGATTACCCTGCACATCAAGTCGGTGTACGGCGACAATTCTCACCACATCACAGAGGCGGTGTTCAAGGCGGCGGCTCACGCGCTCAAAGCGGCGGTCGCTCAGAATAATTCCGGAAAACCGCTGTCTACAAAGGGAGTGCTCTGATGTATATTTTACCGGCAATTGATATAAAGGACGGCAAGGCGGTGCGCCTTTTTAAGGGCGACTACTCAACCGCCGAGCAGGTGGCTTCTTCTCCGTATGACGCGGCAAACAGCTTTGCCGAGGCAGGAGCGAAGTGGATGCATATGGTAGACCTCGACGGCGCAAAGGACGCTAAGCTTGTAAACGCCGGCTTAATCGCGGACGTTGCAAGGCAGTCCGGTCTTTTGGTAGAGGTCGGCGGAGGTATCCGCGATATGAACGCTGTCGATTACTACCTTTCGCGTGGAATTAACAGGGTTATTTTGGGCTCTGCCGCGGTAAAAAACCAGCAGCTTGTAATCGACGCGGTTAAACAGTTCGGTGATAAAATCGTCGTTGGAATTGACGCCAAGGACGGAATGGTCAGGGCTGAGGGCTGGCTTGACAACTCCGAGATAAATTACATTGAGCTTGCAAAGCGTATGGAGGACGTCGGTGTTCAGACGATTGTTTTCACCGACATCGACCAGGACGGCACTCTCACAGGACCTAACCTAGCTCAGCTAAGCGAGCTTGTAAACAGCGTAAGCTGTAATATCATCGCCAGCGGCGGCGTTGCGGTGCTTAAGGATATAATCAACCTTGCCGATTTGAACGTTTACGGCGCAATCTGCGGCAAGTCAATCTACAGCGGCACGCTCGACCTTAAACAGGCGATTGAAATTTCTAAAAACGCACAGGTGTGATTATGGATTTGGAAAAGTATTTTGTAAAATCAGACTTAATTCCTGCTGTCGTGCAGGAAAAGGGCACAGGCGAGGTGTTAATGCTTGCATATATGAACCGCGAAAGCCTGCAAAAGACATTTGAAACAGGTTATACATGGTTTTGGTCGCGAAGCCGTCAGGAGCTTTGGAACAAGGGCGCAACCTCAGGACATCTGCAAAAGGTGATAGAGATGTACTCCGACTGCGACAACGATACACTGCTTGTAATCGTCGAGCAGACAGGCGCCGCCTGCCACACGGGAAACCACAGTTGCTTTTATACTAAGATTTATGAGAGGGAAGATATATGAACGACAGAGAAGTTTTGGCGGCACTCTACGCCACCGTAATCAACAGACGCGACAACCCCAAGGAGGGCTCATACACCTGCTATCTGCTCGACAAGGGACTTGACAAAATCCTCAAAAAGGTAGGCGAGGAGTGCTCGGAGACCATTATTGCCGCAAAAAACGGCGATAACAGCGAGACCGTCTACGAAATTGCCGACCTTATCTATCATCTTACCGTGATGATGGTAAATCAGGGTATCGAGCTTGAGGACGTGCTCAAAGAGCTTGACAAGCGCAGTGAAAAGACAGGAAATCTCAAAACCTTCCATCAGGTAGACAAAAACACCTAAGTGCCGGTGGGCACATTCGCCCGCCTTTGAATAGCGTGAAAGTCCTGCAATGCTTCTGCAACGGCGGGATCATAACTTGGCAATTTACTAAACAACAAAAAAGCCCTATGACATTTCGTCACAGGGCTTAATTAAAACCAATATTTACGCGGCAATTGCGAACCTTGCCACAGCCTGCTTAAAGCTGTCGTCGGGCTCGTTTTCCATAATAAGCTCAATCGGCTTGCCGGTATCGAGCGAGAATACGCCGATTAACGAGTGAGCGTCCACGATGATATCTCCGCATTTAAGCAGAATATTTTGGCTGAATTTTTGCAAAGTCTCGAACAGCTCCAAAAGTACTTTTTTACTTTCTGCTAAAACGGATAATGAAAACATTTTGCTCACCTCATAAGTTATTTGCTGAATTTATTATAGCACTATTTCAAATATATTTCAATGATATAAAGCAAATATTTATAAATTTGACAAAATTAACAAAAAGGTTACAAGACTATGAAGAAGTTTAATATATATACTCTCGGTTGCAAGGTCAACCAGTACGAATCTCAGGCGATGAGGGAGGATTTGCTCCGCCATGGCTATGAACTCTCAGACGACAAAGACCACGCCGACATCTCGATTGTCAACAGCTGTACGGTAACTTCTGTCAGCGACAGCAAAAACCGCAAGCTGATTAACCGCCTCAGGCGTGAAAATCCCGACGGAATCATCGTGCTTACAGGCTGTATGCCGCAGGCTTTCCCCGAGGAAACCGCAAGCTGGAAAAACTGCGACATCATCCTCGGCAACAAGGAGCGCTCAAAGCTGATTCCCACCTTGGAGAGCTTCATAAACAGCCGTGAAAAGCTAATTGACATTCCGCCGCACCTCAACAAGGGATTTACTTACGAAAACCTCACGGTTTCGTCCTTCGGAGAGCACACGCGCGCGTTCATCAAGATTGAGGACGGCTGTAACCGCTTTTGCTCGTACTGCATTATTCCGTACGCACGCGGCAGAGTCCGTTCAAAACCGCTTGATGAGCTCAAAAAGGAGCTTATCTCCGTCGCGGATAACGGCTATAAAGAGGTAGTTTTGGTCGGAATTAACCTTTCCGCCTACGGCTTGAACGAGGACTTTGACCTCGCCGACGCGGTAGAGGCAGCCTGTGCGGTTGACAAAATCGAGCGCGTCCGTCTCGGTTCGTTCGAGCCCGAGCAGATGAGCGACGAGCTGATAAAAAGGCTCAGCTCCTTCGATAAATTCTGCCCTCAGTTCCACCTCTCGCTTCAGAGCGGCTGCGACAAAACGCTGAAGGCGATGAACAGGCACTACACCACCGCCGAGTATATGGAAATTGTAAACCGCCTTAAAGGTGCGTTTGAAAATCCGTCCTTCACCACCGACGTTATGGTCGGCTTTGCAGGCGAAAACGACGAGGATTTTGAACAGTCAGTGGCGTTTGTAAAGAGCGTCGGCTTTGCGAAGGTTCACGTTTTTCCGTACTCGCGCAGAAAAGGCACTGTTGCCGATAAAGCACCAAATCAGGTCAGCCCGAATGTCAAGGACGATAGGGCAAAGAGGATGGGCGCGTTGGTTGAGCAATCGAGAAATACCTTCCTGAACTCCCAGCTCGGCAGAACCGAGGAGGTTTTGTTCGAGCGCTTACGCCACGGATATCTTGAAGGCTACACCAAAAACTACACGCCGGTGCACGTCTATTCCAAGGACGGCTCGCTCTGCGGACTTATCAAAAAGGTAAAGCTAATTTCCGCCGAGGGCGACTTTTGCGTGGGCGAGTTAGCCGAATGATTTTATAAGGTTATTCATTTCATCCGACTTACCTCTGTCGGCAAGGCTTGCGTAGCTGTACAGCATAATTCCGCTGACTTTTTTATTGCTTTTACAGACTTTGTACTCCTGCGACAAAATATCGCTTGAGCTTTGCCAAGTGCCCTCGTCGGCTTCGGAGCTTGCCTTGTAGCCTGCCAAGCCGACATAAAGCTTGACATTCTCCGCAAATTCAAGTCCGCACCATTCATTAAGGCTGTCCTCAAAGGTCAGCTTCGGATTCGTCGGGCTGAAATAAATCTGCGGACAGATGTAGTCAACATAACCGTTCACCGTGCACCAGTTCACAACGTCAGCCGACAGCTTTTCGTTGTTTTTCAGGTTGCCCTGCGGAGAAATTCCGAATTCTACGTTCTTATCCGCCTTGTGCACTGTAAGATACGCCTCGGCAATCAGCTTGTTAACGTTATTTTTGCGCCAGTCCTCAACGCTCAGCGTACTTTGACTTTCGGCG
>ONPH01000175.1 GCA_900319655.1 uncultured Eubacteriales bacterium | reverse complement strand
TTGACGAGGACAACAAGCGGATCAACCTCAGCGACGAGGGAGTTTACCTTTGTCTGAGGCTAAAGGACAAAGCCGAAATAGGCGATACAATCGAGTTTTCGCCATATGGCTCAAAGGATACCTACACCGCGAAGGTAATCGGCTACAACCGCGCTGTTATGACCGAAAGCGTCACGATGACAGATGCCTTAGCTGACAAGCTCGGTATTGACTATACCGTTTCGGCAATTTACACGGACGTTAATTCTGAGGATATTCCTTCCTCAGACCTTATCTCGGGCAAGCAGGACAAGGCTCAGCTTATGGATACCTTTGGCAGCTTTGTCGAGATTATGGACACAATGGTGATTGTCCTTGTAATCGCCGCGGTAATTCTCGGAGTTGTCGTGCTGTACAACCTCGGAATTATGAGCTACGTTGAACGCTCGCGCGAGCTTGCAACGCTAAAGGTGCTGGGGTTTAGAAACCGTGCGATTGCAAGGCTTCTGATTTCGCAGAATATTTGGCTGACGGTAATCGGAGTGATAATCGGTCTGCCGGCAGGCGTGGGTGTTCTCAACTGGCTTTTAACTGCGCTTGCAGGCGAGTATGAGATGAAGCTTATGCTCGGAGCTTTGACCTACAGCGTGTCAATTCTGTTGACCTTCGGCGTATCGCTGCTCGTGAGCCTTGCCGTGGCGCGTAAGAACAAAAAGATAGATATGGTTGAAGCGCTCAAAGGCGCTGACTGATAATAATTTACAATGGGCAGGCGTTAATACCTGGCTTGCTTGAATATTATTCCGTCAGCTTGCCCAAAAAATCTCGGCAAGGCGTCAGCCTTACCTTGATTTATTTGTACAACCTGACGAAAAATCTTGCTGTGCAATCCGCACACCTGAATTATGCGGTATTGCCTTAAAACAAGATATGCAAACAAGAGGTAATATGACTGATATTCAAAAGCAGCTGCTGCAAATTTTGCGCTGTCAGCTGTTCGGCGGAGAACAGCCGGAGATTAATCCGAAATCATATCCGGCAATATTAAAAGAAGCTAAAGCTCAGACGGTTTTTACGACCGTCTTTTCGCTTTTGGGCAAGCAGATACTCGAAAATTCTCCCGAACTCTACCCGAAAAATCAGGAAGCCTTCTTTGCGAATATCACTGCCAATACAAATAACTTTATGCAGCACGGCGAGCTTCACGCGATTATGAGCGAAAACGGTATTCCGTACTGCGCAATCAAGGGTATTGCCTCGGCTTACTATTATCCCGAGGCGTCTCTGCGAGATATGGGCGACGTGGATTATCTTGTTGACGAAATTGACTTTTCACGCGCAAAGTCCGCGGTGATTAACGCAGGCTTTGAGTTTGACCACGGCGACGGCGACGACGATATCCACATGGCTTTTGCCAGAAAAGAGCCGTACGGAATTTGGGAGCAGCACCGCTCTGTAAACGGCGTACCCGGCGGAGTGGCAGGCGTGCGGATAAAAAGAGAAATTAACAAAACAATAAGCACATCAAGGCTGATTACCCTCGACGGCGTTACCTGCCGTATTCCCGACGAATTCCGCCACGGGCTGATAATGCTGTTGCACGTGATTTCGCATATGACGAGCGAGGGTATAGGGCTGAGGCATTTGTGCGACTGGGCTGTGTTTGCGAACAACTTTGAAAGCGCTGAGTTTTCGGCGGTTTTTGAGAGTAAGCTAAAGTCGTACGGAATGTGGAAATTCGCGCAAATTCTTACCCTTGTAAGCGAAAAATACCTCGGTATTTCGCGCAAGGAATGGGCGCATAGCGCAAATGTGACCGACGATTTGCTCGACGGTGTTATCGACGACATCATCAGCGGCGGTAACTTCGGCAAAAAGGATATGAACCGCTACCGCGAGATTAAGTACATCTCAAACCGCGGCGAGCGCACCGTCGACAACAAAGGCATTGTTTCACAGGCTTTTTCTACGCTTAACAAAAAGGTCTATGACGATTATAAATGGATAAGCCGCAAAAAGGTGTTTTTGCCGGTCGGCTGGGTTGCCGAGGGAGGCAAGTACGCCGCTTTGCTCCTCAGCGGAAAAAGGAAGAACAAGGATACGTCCGCTATGCTCAGGGAAGCCGGTAAGCGAAAGAGCATTTACGGCCAGATGGAGCTTTTTAAGACTAAATAAACCGGAGTGAATGATGGATATTTATCATTATTTTTACGTTCAGCCGATGAATATGGTATATATAGAAACAGCCGTGATGTTCGTTGTCTGGACGGTATTAATGCTAATATTGCCGAAAAAACCGCGGCGGATTTTTGCGATTACAGGCTTATGCCTGTCACTTTTGCTGATTTTGTCGCTGACAATTCTCAAAAGAAACAGCAACGGCTCTCATGATGTCAGCCTAATTCCGTTTGTATCGTTTACTTACGCGAAAACCCAGCCTGAGTTTTACCGCACAATGTATATGAATATCCTGCTTTTTATTCCGCTCGGAATGAGTATGCCGTTTGCACTGCCGAAAAAGCTCAAGCTAAAGCCGTTAATAACAATCGGCACGGGATTTTTACTGTCTGTGGTTGTAGAAGCCTGCCAGTATATTTTTATTTTGGGCAGGTGCGAGACCGACGATTTGATAATGAACACAATAGGCGTTTCGACAGGCGTTCTGTCGTACCTGACAGTCTATTTAATCAGAATAAGAAAAGAAAAATAAACCGCCGTCCCAAAAAGTTGGGAACGGCGGTTTTGTGATGGGATGGATTAATTTGTCTTGCTGTTTTTATGGCAGGAGCCGTGCATTGCGCAGTTGGCGCAGCCGCAGCCGCAGGACGGGGATTTGCCTTTCCTTTTGCTCCTGACAATCGAGAAAACGGCGGCTCCCACTACCAGTAAAAGTATAGCGACAACAATAATTGTACCGATATTTTCCGCAAACCACATATGCTTTGCTCCTTTCAAAACTAATATTATTTAATCTTTACGTTCTTTGTAAGCTTGTTTGCTTCCTTGTACGGCTTGAACAGCATAAAGAGCATAAATGCAATCAAAAGTATTGCGATAATCAGACCGATTACATTCAGACTGCCCGTGAACGCGCCGCCGATTTGGTTAATCATAAAGGCGATTGCGTAGGCGAAAATGCACTGGTAAGCAATTGCGAAGAACGTCCATTTTGCTGAGTTCATCTCACGCTTAATCGCGCCCATAGCCGCAAAGCACGGTGCGCAGAGCAGGTTGAACACGAGGAACGAGAAGCCTGTAACGCCTGTGAATACCCTTGCAATCATAGCCCAGGTCGAGATTTCTCCGCCGCCGTAGAGCACGCCCATTGTGCCGACGATGTTCTCCTTGGCGATAAGACCTGTGATTGAAGCCACAGCCGCCTGCCAGTTGCCCCAGCCGAGCGGTGCGAAAAGCCATGCGATACCGTTACCGATTACAGCGAGAATACTGTTGCCGATTTCTTCCTCACCGAGCATTGTAAACGCGCCGTCAACAAAGCCGAAGCGGCTGAGGAACCAAAGTACGATTGTCGAGAGCAGGATGATTGTGCCTGCCTTTTTGATGAACGACCAGCCGCGCTCCCACATTGAACGCAGAACGTT
>ONPH01000067.1 GCA_900319655.1 uncultured Eubacteriales bacterium | reverse complement strand
AACGGTACGCCCGTTAACCTCTCAAAGACAACACAGCTCGCTTACAGAGGAAATTCTTTCACCCTTGCATCAACAACAGCAGGCGTAAAGTGGTACAGCTGTAACCCTGCGGTTGCAACGGTAGAAAACGGCGTTGTAAAGACCGTAGCCAACGGCTTTGTTACAATCTCCGCGTACACAAGCACAGGCTCAAACACCTGTCTTGTTCAGGTAATCGATCCGCCGACTCCTCCCGAACCCGCTGAGAATGAGATTAAGCTCTCAAACACCAACAACACCATCTACAACGGCACACAGCTCGCTATCACGGCTTATGACGTACCGAGCGTTACATGGTCGTCGTCAAATACCGATGTAGCCACAGTAGATGATAACGGTGTTGTTACTGCTGTAGGCGCAGGCTACACGGCGATTACCGCAAAATCAGGCAGCAAAACAGGCTTGTGCAAGGTATATGTAAAGAACGGCACGGCAGTACATCTTTCAAAAACCTCACAGCTTGCGTATAAGGGCAATTCGTTTACGCTCACCTCAACAACCCCGGGCGTTAAGTGGTACACCTCTAACCCCAAGGTTGTAACCGTGACAAACGGCGTAGTAAAGGCGGTTGATAACGGCTACGCCACCATTTCGTGCTACACTGGCTCAGGCTCGTCAACCTGCCTTGTTCATGTAATCGATCCGCCCGACGAATCAAAGATTATAAAGCTTTCAAATACAAATAATACAATCTACAAGGGCACTCAGCTCGCGATTACCGCCTACAACGTTAACTCGGTAACTTGGACAAGCTCCAACACTAACGTTGCTACCGTTGACTACAGAGGCGTTGTTACAGCAGTAGGCGCAGGTAACGCAGTTATCTACGCAAAGTCCGAGGATAAAACAGGCGCTTGTAAGGTTTATGTAAAGAACGGCACGGCTGTTAATCTTTCAAAATCCTACCAGCTCGCATATTTAGGCAACTCCTTTACACTTACATCGACAACTGCAGGCGTTAACTGGTACACCAGCAACCCCAACGTTGTCACCGTAACAAACGGCGTTGTAAAGACCGTTGCCAAGGGCTATGCAACAATTTCGGCATACACAAGCACAGGCTCATCGACCTGCCTTGTACAGGTAACAGATCCGCCTGCAAATCAAATTACACTTTCAAATACAAACAATACTATCTATAAAGGCACTCAGCTTGCAATTACCGCATACGACGTAACAAACGTAAGCTGGTCAAGCTCCAACACAAATATCGCAACCGTTGACTCTAACGGTATTGTCACCGCAAAGGCGGCAGGTAATGTTGTAATTACTGCAAAATCAGGCGATAAGACGGGCACTTGCAAGGTGTATGTAAAGGACGGCACAGCCGTAAATATCTCAAAGACCTCACAGCTTGCATATAAGGGAAATTCGTTCACCCTTACATCCTCAACAGCAGGCGTTAAGTGGTACAGCTGTAACCCGAAGATTGCTACCGTAACAAACGGCGTTGTAAAGACAGTCGGCTACGGCTACGTAACCATTTCGGCTTATACAAACACCGGTTCGGCTACCTGTCTTGTTCATGTTACAGATCCGCCGTCGGCGTCAGTTAAGCTTTCCAACACAAGCAACACTATTTACACAGGCTATCAGCTTGCGATTACCGCGACAAGCTCATCGCCTGTAACCTGGACAAGCTCAAACAATTCCGTAGCAACTGTTGATTCGAACGGCGTTGTAACCGCAAAGGCTGTCGGACACGCTGTAATTACCGCTTCAACAGGCGGAAGCTCTGCAAGCTGTAACATCTATGTAAAGCAAAATTCAAATAATGTAAATATTTCAATCAGAAGTGTCGGCAGTATCCCCTGCGGAAAGTCAATTCTTCTTAAATCCAGCACAAGCGGAGTAAACTGGTATTCCTCAAACCCGAGCATCGCGACCGTTAAAAACGGCGTTGTAGATACAAGGGGTACGGGACGCGTTACGATCGCGGCGTATACTTCAAGCGGCGCCAACACCTGCGTAATCAATGTTGCGGCAAAGGAAAACGTTCGTTTTGCTTACGCGACTCCAAACTCCGCTCCCAAGAATTCAAACGTAGTATTCAAGGCGATTACAGACCTCGACAAAACCGACCTTTACTTTATGGTATCAAACGGCTCAACCTCATACAAGGTTCCTGCCACAAGTAAGCTCCAGGTTGGTAATACTATGGTATGGGCAGGCGGACATGTGCTCAATATCTCGGGTAAGTGGTCGATTAAGGCGTATTCAAGAACCGCGTCAAGCTCAACCTACGCAACAACCAAGACAAGCGGTGAGGGAGAGGTATTTGTTACAAACTCATCCGATACCACAACCACCGTTCTCGGTGAGCGCAGGGCAAGCGATCAGATTATAAACCTTATCTCTAACTACGAGGGCTTCCTTACCTCGGTAACCGCGGACTCTATCACTTCCGATCCTACAGTCGGCTACGGCAAAGTTGTGCTCTCTAACGAGATGTTCTACAACAACCTCAACCTTTACGAGGCTTACGCTTATCTTGTACAGACCGTTAATACAGGCGGTTACACCACCAGAACAAATGCGTTCTTGACAAGCAACAGCATCAAGTTCAATCAGCGCCAGTTCGACGCACTCGTATGCTTCACTTATAACGTAGGTTCTTACGCTATTTACAACGACTCATCGCTGCAGTCGGTACTTCTCAACACCGGCTCGTCAGGTACAATTACCTCAGGCGGAAAGGGCTTTGTAAACGCAGGAGGAGTTAACCTCAGAAGCGGCGCAGGTACAAACTACTCGATTGTTACAACGATGTCCCAGAACACAATATTTACTTTCGTTGACGGAATTTTGTATAACTCAAACTGGTATAAAATCAAGCTGTCAAACGGTACTCAGGGCTATATCTATTCCGATTACGCCTCGGCTTCCGGCGGTACAAGAGATTTGAACAACGTAAACGTTCAGAACTTTGTTAACCAGTTCTTCCAGTACCACCACGCTTCGGGCTCATGCTACTGGGGACTGCTGTACAGAAGAATCGACGAAGGCGAAATCTTCTTCTACGGCGACTATGTACGCGACGGCGAGAACAACAAGAAGGGCTTCAAGTTCACCTGCCGCGTTAACAGCAGATTCTCAATCTAATAATACTATAAGGCGATATTTGGAATAGCGTTAAACCGCTATTCCATTATTGCCGTTAGGCAGAAAGGCAATTGTATGAAGAAAATCGGATTTATCGGCGCAGGCAATATGGCAACAGCCATAATCAAGGGCTTAATCGCTCAAAACGGCGACGGCTCATTCATTAATGTCTATGATTTGACCGAAGAAAAGCTTGCCGAAATTTCAAAGCTCGGCGTTAATACTCTCAGCACATCACAAAGCATTGTAAAAGACAGCGATATAATTGTTCTTGCGGTAAAGCCCCAAAATTATGCCGAGGTTCTCGACGAACTCAAAGAGGTTGTCAGCACCGACAAAACCTTTGTTTCAATCGCCGCAGGAATTTCAATAGCTTATGTTCAAAACGCGCTCGGCTGTAACTGTCCTGTTGTCAGGGTAATGCCCAACACACCGTTGCTCCTCAAAAAGGGTGCTTCCGCACTTTGTCCGTCGGACAACATCAGCGAGGACGACAAGCAGATTGTCTACGATATGTTTGCCGGAAGCGGTGTTTGCGAGTACATCACAGAGGAGCATATGAACGAGATTATTGCCGTTAACGGCAGCAGTCCTGCTTATATTTATATGTTCGCACAGGCTATGGCTGATTACGCCGTAAGCGTAGGTATTGACTACGATAAGGCTCTTAATCTCATTTGCGCAACACTGGAAGGCTCAGCCGCTATGCTCAGAGAAAGCGGCGACACTCCTGATGTTCTCATTCAAAAGGTAAGCTCCAAGGGCGGCACGACAATCGAAGCTCTTAATGTTCTAAGGGAACAAGGTTTTTCGGCTTCTGTAAAGGACGCGATGAAAGCCTGCACAAAGAGGGCAGAGGAGCTCGGAAAGTAATAATCATAAAGACGTTTGCATATTCTTTAACGGACAAACTGTTAAAGAGAGGAACGTTTTATGAAAGGAATTGTATTATCATTTAGCAGACCTAAGAGGTTCACGGGGCTTAACCGCAAAATTTCCGTGCCCGATTTCAGGTACATAATCAAACGCTACGGCGTAAAACTGCTCTTTACCCTTATGATTTTGCTCGGAATGATTTTAGGAGCGCTTTATGCGCGCTCGGCTCAGAGCGAAGCCCTCAATTCGCTCGATTTTCTGTTTACTACAAACCTCGAGGCAAGGCTTTCACAAAGTGCAATCGGCACCTTCTGCGCCTGCTTTGCGTCGGACTTTATATTTTTAATAAGCATTTATCTGTTCGGTACGGCGCCGTGGGGCTTGCCGTTTCAGTTTGCGGCGGTAATGTTCAAGGGCTTCGGCACGGGAATTACCGCGGCGTACCTTTTTATAACCCACGGCTTAAGCGGAGCCGGATTTTATCTGCTCGTGCTGTTACCGGGAACTTTTTTGTTCTGTATCGCACTTGCAATCTTTTCCTCTTATGCGTTTGAATTTTCCAAGCGAATATTTTTATTCACAGTTGGAAAGAGCGCTCCGCTGTCATCCTTAAGGGAAGGATTTTTGCACCTAAGCTCAAAGCTGCTCACGGCAATGATATTTACATTTGCTTCGGCACTTTTAGACACGCTTTTGTGGTCGCTTTTTGCAGGTGCGTTTAAGTTTTAAATGAAGGATTGAGGACGATATGGCGTCAAAAAGCTCTACATTTCCGCTAACGATTGTGTTCACCAATCTGTTTAAGGGATTTCCAAAGCTGTTGCTGACCAATGTAATATTTGCGGTACCGTTTGCGGTGTTTTTCGGTATATTTTATGCGATAAACACTCTTTCGGGATTAAACTCAAATTTCATACTGCTCTTAACCATAATACCGCTGTTTCCGTTTTACTCGGGAGTGATACAGGTCAGCGCACATATTTCCCAAGGCAGGCTTGACGTCAGCGTTTTCCAAAATTTTGTTGCCGCGGTAAAGGATAATTTTCTCAGGTTTTTCATTCACGGAATTGTCGCTTATCTGGCTGTATTTTTCAGCTACTGGTCAATTTCTCTTTACGCAAGGCTCGGTGGACAAAACTGGATATTCTTTGTACTTTTGGCAATAAGTATTATTATAGCGTTATTTTTCCTGTTTATGTTCTTCTATATTCCGTCGATGACGGTTACGTTTGACATCTCAATGAAGAACATTTACAAAAACAGCTTTTTAATGAGCTTCGGTGAGTTAAAGCATAATATAATCGCTGTTTTCGGACTTGTACTTCTCTTTGCGATTTGCACAACGGTTGTAATCTGCTGTTCGGCTTCCGCGGTTGCGATTATGATAGCCACAATTTTCTTGGCACTTTTCATAATTCCCTCGGTTGCGGCGTTTATTATCAACTCTGCCGTATATAAGAGAATGTACGTTATGATTGTCGATAACTCCGCTCAGAGCAGAAACGTTGACAAAAAGATGAGCGAAAAGCGCAGCGAGCTTGCCGACAGAAAGAATAAAAACAAGCCCGTTACTCCGGACATTGAGGAGCTTAAAAAGCTCGAAATCGACGAGTCCGCCGATATGGAGGAGTATATCTACTTTAACGGAAGAATGATGAAGCGCAAAACAGTTCTTAAGCTTAAGCAGGAAGCGCTTGAAAATGATAAGGAGAAAAAGTAAAATGGCAGGAAAACACAGTAAAAATGAAAAAAAGTCAAAAGCTCCGGTAATTATTATAATTGTTGTCGCTCTTATCGCGGTAATCGCCGCGGTGTTTGCAGTGCTTTACTTCAACGGCGCTTTTGGTTCTAAGGATAATAAACCTCAGGAAAATACAACTCCCACCGCAAGCGCTGTTCCGTATACTACCGCGCAGGCTATGCACGGTCAGGATCAGACCTCCGCTCAAAGCTCAGAGCAGAGTTCCGCGCAGGAGCAGACGAATGTTGTGGTTGTTCCGACCGAAGCAGAGGGTGATGTCACTCACTTTAACGCGACATTTATCCCCAACGGCAAGGTTATTGATACCGTATCGGGCAACAACACCTCTCTTAAAGAGGTTTTCGGCACAGGTTACAATACCGCGGGTGTACTCACCTTTAACAACGACGGCACATTCTCGGATACTGTTTCTTCCAACGAGCCTGCAACCGGCGGCTATGCTGTTCAAAATCAAAAAATTTCCGCAACCTACTCAAACGACAAAAATATGGATATCACCGTAACCGAGTGGAACGGCAATACTCCTGTAAGCTTCTACGTTGTTTACGCGGATTATCAGGTTTATTTCGGTTAAGCTATGAGTAAAAAAGGTAAAAAAATAACTCCCGACCAAATGGCCGAGAGACAAAAAATCAAAAGTAAAAAGAGAAAAGTCAGGACAATCGTTGTTCTTGTTATCGTTGCAGCGGTTATCGCCTGCACAGTCACTGCCGTTATTCTGATAAATCAGCATAACAAGGCTGCAAACCAGCTTTACGACACAAGGTGGGTACCCGTCTCAGCAAAGAACGCCAGTGAGGACGAGGTTGATCTTTTTGGATGAGCCCCGGCTCGCCCGAGGACGGCACTCACTCCGGTACGTTCGAGCTTGACGGCGACACAATCAAAGCGACCTTTGACGAGGGAACTAAGACTGAGTTTTATATTCAACGCGAGGACGGCTTGATTAAGACAATCAAGCTCGGCTATGATGAATACACCGTTTACTTCGGCGCAAGCGCCGATAACAATCAATAAATTATGCCCTTCGGTTTTCCGGAGGGTTTTTATTTAGCAGGACAGGGGTGCCAAACGGCGTCAGCCTGCCTGCTCAACCTTTACATACCAGCGCCGTTCGTCATAGTATAGATACCTGATTTTGCCTAAAATCACGCAGGTGAATTTAATTTCTCTTGTACGGTTATCGAGCAGTTTTTTGTACCTTATGTCAATAACCTTGCTGATAGGGTAGATGTGCTCCGCGTCCCAAGTAATAAACTCGGGTACGATATTTCCGCCTTCCTCAAATGTCGCTCGTACGCTTACAAACCTTTTCATAATACACCTCAAAACATCACAAACAAACGTTTGATTATATTATAGAACAACTGTTCTAATTTGTCAACTGCCAATATTTTGTTATTTACAGTATAAAACACTGTATATTGATTACATCTATGTAATTCTCATTTACAAAATCAATATCTTGTGGTAGAATTGAAAATGTAAAATTATGCAAACAAATATTTGAAATTTACGGAGGCTCACTATGGAAGCATACAAAAAGGAATTTATTGAATTTATGGTGGACTGTCAGGTCCTCAAGTTTGGCGATTTTGTAACCAAGAGCGGCAGAAACACACCGTTCTTTGTAAACACAGGCTTTTACAGAACAGGCGCTCAGCTCCGCAGACTCGGCGCGTATTATGCCGAGGCGATTAAAAACAGCTTTGGGCTCGATTTTGACGTGTTGTTCGGACCTGCATACAAGGGAATTCCGCTTTCGGTTGCCGCAACAATCGCAATCAGCGAAAAGTACGATACCGACATCCGCTACTGCTCAAACCGCAAAGAGGTTAAGGATCACGGCGACAAGGGCATTTTGCTCGGAAGCCCGATAAACGACGGCGACAAGGTTGTTATCATCGAGGACGTTACCACAGCAGGCACATCAATCGAGGAAACCCTGCCGATTATCAAGGCTCAGGGCAATGTTAACCCCGTAGGACTTGTTGTTTCAGTTGACAGAATGGAGCGCGGTCAGGGCGAAAAGAGCGCTCTTGCCGAGATTGAGGAAAAGTACGGTCTTAAAACAACCGCTATTGTAACAATGGAAGAGGTTGTTGAGCACCTGTATAATAAGGAATATAACGGCAAGGTTATTATTGACGACAAGCTTAAAGAGGCAATCGACGCATACTACGAAAAATACGGAGTAAAATAAACCGCGGTTTTGGAGGTTTGTTATGTCATCGGATTCATCAGTCCATAAAGGGCACAGAAAAACGCTTAAGAAAAAGTTTATAGAAAACGGACTTGATGTATTTGAGCCCCACGAGGCGCTCGAGCTTTACTTGTACTACGCAATTCCGCGAAAAGATACCAATCCGCTTGCCCACAGACTTCTCGACAGATTCGTCACATTGGCAGGCGTTTGCGACGCGCCTATCGACGAGCTGACAGAGGAATTCGGCTTAACGGAAAACACAGCGGTTCTTTTGAAGCTTTTGCCCGAGATGGCAAGGCTCTATAATGAATCTAAACTATCAAACGACAATGTAATCGACCTTGACACAATAGGCGACTTAATAAAGTCAAAATTCATCGGCAGAACCGAGGAGGTTGTTGTCCTGCTGTTGGGCGACGCCAAGGGAAAGATTATTTTCTTTGACGTCGTAGCCAAAGGCTCGGTAAACTCCTCGGATATGCCTATAAGAAAGATTGTTGACCTTTCAATCAGGCACAACGCACGGCTTGCGTTTATCGCTCATAACCACCCGAGCGGAAACGCCCTGCCGTCAAAGAATGATTTGGCTACAACCGACGCGCTCAAAGCAACTCTTAACACCGTCGGAGTGCGGCTTTTTGACCACTTTATTGTAACTGACGACGACTATGTATCATTAAGGGAAAGTGAATTGATTTAATATGGAATTCAAAATTCACTCAAAATACAAGCCTACCGGCGACCAGCCGGAAACAATACAAAAGCTGACCGACAGCATTTTATCGGGCAACAAAGAACAAACCCTGCTCGGCGTTACAGGCTCGGGTAAAACCTTTACAATGGCGAACATCATCGAGCGTGTTCAAAGACCTACGCTTGTTTTGGCTCACAACAAAACCCTCGCGGCACAGCTATGCAGTGAGTTCAAGGAGTTCTTTCCCGAAAACGCTGTCGAGTATTTTGTGTCCTATTACGACTACTACCAGCCCGAGGCTTATGTAGCTCAGACCGACACTTATATCGAAAAAGACAGCTCAATAAACGATGAGATTGACAAGCTGCGCCACAGCGCTACGCTTGCGCTCTCCGAGCGCAGAGATGTAATCATCGTCGCCTCGGTTTCGTGTATTTACAGCTTGGGCAACCCTATAGATTACCGCAATATGGTAATTTCACTCCGCCCGGGAATGGAAAAATCACGTGACGACTTAATTAAAAAGCTTGTTGAGCTTCAATACGAGCGCAACGACGTCAACTTTATCCGCAACAAGTTCAGGGTAAGGGGAGACGTGGTTGAAATTTTCCCTGCCGCTTCAAACGATTCAATAATCCGTGTAGAATTCTTCGGTGACGAGGTTGACAGAATTTCCGAGATTAATCCGCTGACAGGCGAGTTAAAGGCGGTACTGCGCCACGCGGCAATTTACCCTGCTTCGCATTATATCGTTTCACGCGATAAAATGCAGACCGCGCTTGCCGAAATCGAGCGAGAGCTCGAGGAACGCCTTGAATATTTCAGAGAAAACGGCAAGCTCCTTGAAGCCCAGCGAATTGAACAGCGCACGCGCTACGATATGGAAATGCTCAGCGAAATCGGCTTTTGCACAGGCATTGAGAATTACTCGCGTATTTTATCGGGCAGAGCTCCCGGTTCGTCGCCGTACACACTGCTCGACTATTTCCCTAAAGATTTTCTGCTTTTTGTCGACGAATCCCACGTTACGCTTCCGCAGGTCAGGGGAATGTTCGCAGGCGACTACGCGCGCAAAAAGAGCCTTATCGACTACGGCTTCCGTCTGCCCTCGGCGCTTGATAATAGACCTCTCAACTTCGACGAATTCTACGAAAGAATTAATCAGGCGGTTTTTGTCAGCGCGACTCCCGGCGACTTTGAAATAGAAAAAAGCCAGGTAATCGCAGAGCAGATTATCAGACCCACAGGTTTGCTTGATCCTGAAATTTCAGTTAGACCGACTGAAGGTCAGCTTGACGACCTTGTGTCTGAGATAAATATAAGAACAGAGAAAAAACAGCGCACACTTGTCACAACCCTCACCAAGAAAATGGCGGAGGATTTGACCGCATACCTCGAAACTATGGGAATAAAAGTGCGCTATATGCACCACGATATCGACACCGTAGGGCGTATGGAGATTGTGCGCGATTTGCGCCTGGGAGAATTCGACGTCCTCGTCGGAATAAACCTGCTCAGAGAAGGTCTTGATATCCCTGAGGTGTCGCTTGTTGCGGTGCTTGACGCCGACAAAGAGGGCTTTCTGCGCAGTACGCGCTCGCTTATTCAGATTACGGGACGCGCCGCGCGCAACAGTGACGGTATGGTTATTATGTACGCCGACAGCGTTACCGAGTCAATGCGCGTGTGTATTGAGGAAACCAACCGCAGGCGCGAGATTCAGCAAAAATATAACGAGGAACACGGTATTGTTCCGAAAACAATCGTTAAAAAGGTCAGCGAAATTCTTGAAATTTCCACTCACGACGACAGCGAGTTTAAGAATACAAAACGTCTCTCCAAGGCTCAGCGCCAGCAACTTATTGACAGCCTGACCAAGGAGATGAAGGCCGCCGCCAGACTGCTCGAATTTGAGCACGCGGCATACCTGCGCGATAAAATTAAGAAACTACGTTCTGAAAAGTAATTATAGGAAGGTATATGAATGGCTAGGAAAAAGACCATAGAATACGGTAACGACAGTATTACCACGCTAAAGGGCGCGGACAGAGTCCGCAAACGCCCTGCGGTAATTTTCGGTTCTGACGGAATCGACGGCTGTCAACATTCTGTATTTGAAATTCTGTCAAACTCAATCGACGAAGCGCGCGAAGGCTACGGTAAAAAAATCACCGTCACCAAGTTTTCCGACGGCTCGATTGAGGTAGAGGACCACGGACGCGGAATCCCTGTTGATTACAACGAAAAGGAAGAGCGCTTCAACTGGGAGCTCGTTTTCTGCGAGATGTACGCAGGCGGCAAGTACAACAATAACGAGGGCGAAAGCTATGAATTTTCGCTCGGTATGAACGGTTTAGGTCTGTGCTCAACCCAGTACAGCTCCGAGTATATGGATGTTGACATCCGCCGCGACGGCTACCGCTACACTCTGCACTTTGAAAAAGGCGAAAACGTCGGCGGACTAAAAAAAGAGCCGTACAGCAAAAAGGACACAGGCACAAAAATCACTTGGAAGCCCGATTTAGAGGTATTTACCGATATCGCGATTCAGCCCGATTACTTCATCGACATTATGAAGCGGCAGGCAATCGTTAACGCAGGCGTTGAGTTTATATTCCGCAATCAAAACGGCAGAAGCTACGACACCACCTCGTTTTTATACGCAAACGGCGTTGTCGACCACGTTGCCGAGGTGATAGGCGAGGGAGGACTTACCTCTGTTCAGCACTGGCAAACCGAGGTTAAAACCCGTGACCGCGACGATAAGCCCGAGTATAAGTGCAAAATGGATATTGCCGTTGCGTTTTCAAATAAGGTTAACCTCACGGAATATTACCACAATTCAAGCTGGCTCGAGCACGGCGGAGCTCCAGATAAGGCGGTGAGGAACGCCTTTGTCTACCAGATTGACAACTACCTTAAAACAAACAATAAATACAACAAAACCGAAAGCAAGATTAAGTACGACGACGTCGAGGACTGCCTTGTTTGCGTAATTTCGTCCTTTTCAAGCGTTTCTTCTTACGAGAATCAGACTAAAAAGGCGGTTACAAACAAGGGTATTCAGGACGCTATGACGGCATTTTTGCGCCAGAGCCTTGAAATTTATTTTATTGAAAATCCCATTGAGGCTGAAAAAATAGCGGAGCAGGTGCTTGTAAACAAGCGCAGCCGCGAAAATGCCGAGAAAACAAGGCTTAATATTAAAAAGAAACTCTCGGGTAATCTTGATATTACCAACAGAGTAGCAAAGTTTGTTGACTGCCGCAGCAAGGATATTGAACAGCGCGAGCTGTTTATCGTGGAGGGTGACTCGGCTCTCGGCGCTTGTAAACAGGCTCGTGATCCTGATTTTCAGGCGATTATGCCAATCCGCGGTAAAATTCTCAACTGCCTCAAGGCTGACTACGACAAGATTTTCAAGAGCGAGATTATTACCGACTTGTTAAAGGTACTCGGCTGCGGAGTTGAGGTTAAATCAAAGGCTAACAAAAACCTTGCAACCTTTGATTTGGACGCGCTGCGATGGAACAAGGTAATTCTCTGTACCGATGCCGACGTTGACGGCTTTCAAATCCGCACGCTTTTGCTCACAATGCTTTACCGCCTTACACCGACCTTGATTGAGGAGGGCAAGGTGTTTATTGCCGAGTCTCCGCTTTACGAAATCACATCTAAAAACGACGTTTATTTTGCGTATGACGAGTCCGAAAAGGACAAGTTTATCGAGCAAATCGGCAAGGAAAAGTTCACGGTTCAGCGAAGCAAAGGTCTCGGTGAAAATGAGCCCGATATGATGAACCTAACCACAATGAATCCTTCAACCCGCAGGCTTATCAAGGTTATGCCTGATGACGCGGAGCAGACCGCTCAGATTTTTGACATTTTGCTCGGCGACAATCTTCAGGGACGTAAGGATTACATTGTTGAGCACGGCAACGAATACATCGACAACCTCGATGTAAGCTAAGGAGGTGGAACAATGGCTCCGAGAAAGAAAAGCACAAAAAAATCACAGCCTGCAAAAACCCACGGCGTAATCAACGGCGCGGGTGATATTGTCGAGCAGCCGATAGTTTCCACCATCCGTGAAAACTATATGCCCTACGCAATGAGCGTAATTTTATCGCGAGCAATCCCCGAGATTGACGGCTTTAAGCCCTCTCACCGCAAGCTGCTCTACACTATGTATAAAATGGGACTGCTCACAGGCTCGCGCACAAAGTCGGCAAATATCGTCGGCGCGACAATGAAGCTCAACCCTCACGGCGACTCCGCAATTTACGATACAATGGTAAGACTTTCGCGCGGATATGAAGCTCTGCTTCATCCGTATGTCGACTCAAAGGGAAACTTCGGAAAGTTTTACAGCCGTGATATGGCTTGGGCTGCTTCGCGTTATACCGAAGCAAAGTTGGCGCCTATCTGCAACGAGCTGTTCAGGGATATCGACAAGGACACCGTTGATTTTGTAGATAACTACGACAACACAATGAAAGAACCGTCGCTTTTGCCGACAGTTTTTCCGTCGGTGCTTGTTAACGCGAATACAGGTATCGCGGTAGGTATGGCTTCAAACATCTGCTCATTTAACCTTAAAGAGATTTGCGAGACAACCGCCGCGCTTATCCGCGACCCGAACCACGATATTAAATCGACTCTGCCTGCGCCTGATTTTATCGGCGGCTGTCAAATAATAT
>ONPH01000035.1 GCA_900319655.1 uncultured Eubacteriales bacterium | reverse complement strand
CGGCACTATCCTGACCGAAAAATACGGCGTTAAAAAGTCCGAATTGTCCGAAAAGCAAAAGAAAAACTGGGATACCGCAGCCGAGTACTATCACAAGCTCTATGACTACGCCGACAAGTACACCAATACCGAGTACAAGGAGACCGGTCATATTCAGACGCTTGAGGAAAATAAAACCGTAATGGGATATATCGACAATTTCGCCGAAAAGGGAGAAATCCCGAAGGCTAAGGTAACCCCCACTAACCCGAGCGAAGAACCGGAGATATAAAATAATTCTATACAAGAAAAAAGCGAGGATGTTTAGTCCTCGCTTTTTTTATCTGACTTCAAGCTTGTTGTTTTTCATAATTAACAGTTCGGGATATATTTCCTTTAGCTCCAACAGCTTTTCCTTGTAAAAGCTGTTTATGCTGCCTGCGTAAATCAGTTTATCGCAGCTCAGCAGGTCGTAATTTTTCGGAATACCCTCAATCACAATATATTCCGCCGTTCTGAATTTTTCAGGCAGCTTTTCGATATCGCTGTTGACTGGGACGATTAATATCCCCTTGTCGTTAATTTGCAGGTACTGGTAAATAATTCCCTTAACGTCAATCAGCGTAACCTTGCTATCGGAGTTGAGGTTGATTGTCTGAACGGTGTTGTTCTGAATAATATATTGCACGTCGTTAAAAATATACCGCATATCTTCCTCGGATTCAGAGCCTGTAATGATATTGTTTATATTAAAATTCTCGGAAATATTCTGAAGCAGCTCTGCGTTTTTATTCGAATTTGGAATTATAAGAAAATCAATCTGACTGTCGGCGCTGTAAATATCCGCACTAATTTCCTTGTAGGACTTATTGTTGCCGCCTGCATTCAACAGCGAGATATTGTTTTCCTTCTTAACCTCTGCGCAAAAGCCGTTTCCCGATTTGTAAAGCGTGGCAGTGCAGTCCCGGTCGGCTGTGAAGAAAGAAACTACGCTCATAGCAATTATCAGCGCAAACGAAATGTTCGCCGCGATTACGATATAATTTTTCTTTGCTTTGATGAGATAACCGATAACCACGAGCAAAACGCTCACCGCAAGCCAGATGTAAACTTCAATTGTATCGGCTTTAATTGATGATATGTGAAACCCGGCGAAAAAGCCGTTGATACCGAGCAAAAGCTTGCAAAGCAGGGTGTTAACAGCCGCCGCAAGATAAGTGATAACCGGTGCGATTGGGAAGAGGTACAGCGCCGAGCATAACAGTGACAGTCCGAGAATTGCCGAGGCTATCGGCTCGGTAAACAATGAAATTATCGTCGTCAACGGCGATATAGTACCGAACGCGATAACGGTTATAGGAATAATCCAGATTGAAGCTGAGAGCGATACCGCAAACAGATTAGCGAGAAAATGCAAAGTTCTCTTAATTCCAAGTTGAAATCTTTTTTTATAAGGTAGTTTCTCAAAATGGAGTTTCTTAATTATATATTCATATATTTTACGGTTCCAAAGTATAATACCGAAGGTCGCGCTGAACGACATCAATAGTCCCAAATCGCCCACGGCGTATGGGTTGGGGATGGTAATCACAAGCGCCGCAAAGCCGAGCGAGTTGAGCGGATCGCTGTTGCGCAGGAAAATCCGCCCGATTTGGTAAATTATCATCGAAATTCCTGCCCTGATAACCGAGTAGTTAAAGCCTGTCAGCGCCGCAAAGCAGATAACCGCGGCAATCGCGCCGATGCTCAGCAGAACTCTCCTTTTTGTAAACCGCCTCATTATAAGCATTGCGACGGCGACTGCAATCGAAAGGTGCAGTCCCGAGACGACGATTAAAAACGACGTTCCCGTCTGCCTGAAATCTCTCAGGTCATTATCGTCAAGAGCGTATTTGTCACCGAGCAAAACCGCCCTGCTCAGCCCTGCACAATCCCTCGGCAAAAGCTTATTAAGCGCTTCTCTGATGTTTTTGCGCATATCAACGGCGTATTTGTAGATCGTAAAGCGGCTTTCACCCGTCGGAGTAAGGCAGTACGGACTTGTCTCGTACGCTTTCAGCAAAATTCGGTGTCCGATATTCTGCTCGTTATTTTCGGTATACGCCTTAACGTGAAGCTTAACGCAGTCAAATTCCCGAACGTCATTTTCGGAATAACCGGTGTACCTGATTTTGGTATTCACCGGATTTGAATCAACCGCCGTCGTCTGAATTAAGTACTCGGCGGATTTATCCTTGTACGTGATTTCCTCACATACATAGCCTTCAACATATATTTCTTTATCAGAATAATTATCCTGTATAGGATTGACGTAATAATTCTGATAAAGAAATATACTTAGCGCAGCAAGCACAATCGTCACAGCCGCGGTAAGATACGTTGCGAACATATATTTTTTGTTTTGAACACGCCGCAAAACCGCAAGGCAAATCAGCAAAACTACCGTCAAGCCCAGCACGGTAAACAGTATCAGAGATTTAAAATAGAAAACGGCTGTCAGGGTTGCAAGGTATAAAACACCGGATAATCCAAACAGCCGTTTCATTTTTATTCTCCTATTTTGAATTGTTCATACGGTAGCACAGCGTCATCAGGCTGTCGCTCAGATGAACATTTTCCACAACGACGTCGCTGTATTTTGAGCTTAAATCGTAGTGGCTAAAATTCCAATAGCACTTAATTCCCAAGCCGTACAGCTTGTCGAGGATTGATTCTACGCTTTCCTTCGGAATACACAGAAAAGCCGCTTCAATCTCATTTTCCTTGCAAAAGCTGTAGAGCAGGGAGTCGTCCATAATCGTCAGTCCGCCGAGCTGTTTGCCGAGCTTTTCCTTATCGCAGTCAAAGCAGCCTGCAAGCTCAAAGCCGAGCTTGTTAAAAACAAGGTAATTTACAATCGCCGCGCCGAAATTACCGGCGCCAATCATAACAGCCTTGTAGCCCTTATTAAGTCCCAAGATTTTTTTAATCTCGTCCCTGAGCCCCTTAACGGTATAGCCGTAGCCCTGCTGACCGAAGCCGCCGAAGCAGTTTAGATCCTGCCTGACCTGCGAGGCGGTGGAGTTCATTATCTTAGAAAGCTCGGTGGAAGAAATCCTCTCAACTGAGCGGTCGTCAAGCTCGCACAAAAAGCGGTAGTACCTCGGCAAACGCCTGATGACCGACATTGAGATACTGTCATTTTTAGACATTTAGAAATTGCACCTTCTTAAAACGAGGCAGCAAGACGCTCGTTAACCGCGTCAAGAAATGCCTCGGTGTTAACCTTTTTCTTGTTCTCAAGTGTAGAGATAAGGTAAAGGTCGCCGGTCATAATTCCGTCCTCAATAGTCCTGATTGTAGCCGTCTCAAGCTTGTCCGCAAAGCTCATAAGCTCAGGCAGCTTGTCGAGCTCGCCGCGTTTTCTGAGAGCGCCCGTCCAAGCAAAGAGGGTAGCAACCGAGTTTGTAGAGGTTTCCTCGCCCTTAAGGTGCTTGTAGTAGTGGCGCTGAACAGTGCCGTGAGCAGCCTCATACTCGTAAACTCCGTCGGGAGATACCAGCACGCTGGTCATCATAGCGAGCGAGCCGAACGCGGTAGCAATCATATCGCTCATAACGTCGCCGTCATAGTTCTTGCAAGCCCACATATAGCCGCCTTCGCTGCGGATAACGCGCGCAACGGCGTCGTCGATAAGGGTGTAGAAGTACTCAATGCCTGCGGCGTCAAACTTCTCTTTATACTCGTTTTCAAAAATCTCCGCAAAAATATCCTTAAAGCGGTGGTCGTAGGTCTTGCTGATTGTGTCCTTTGTGGCGAACCATACGTCAAGTTTCTGGTCAAGCGCGTAGTTAAAGCAGCTGCGTGCAAAGGACGAAATACTCTTGTCAAGGTTGTGCATACCCTGAATTACGCCGTCGGTCTTAAAGTCGAAGATAGTCGACCTTTCCTCAGTTCCGTCGGGCTTTGTAACGCAGAGCTCAGCCTTGCTGCCTGCCTCAACGCGCATTTCGGTATTCTTGTAAACATCTCCGTAAGCGTGACGCGCAATGCAAATCGGCTTTTTCCAAGTCGGGATATACGGAACAATGCCCTTTACGAGAATAGGGCTGCGGAATACCGTACCGTCGAGGATTGCCCTGATAGTGCCGTTCGGAGATTTCCACATACTCTTTAGGTCATATTCGGTCATTCTCGCGGCGTTCGGGGTGATGGTCGCGCACTTAACCGCAACGCCGTACTTCTTTGTGGCGTTAGCGGAGTCAACAGTAACCTGGTCGTCGGTTTCGTTTCTGTGCTTAAGTCCGAGGTCGTAGTACTCGGTCTTTAAGTCAATGTAGGGAAGGAGAAGCTTGTCCTTAATCATCTGCCAGATGATTCTTGTCATCTCGTCGCCGTCCATCTCAACGATGGGGGTAGTCATTTTAATCTTGTCCATTAGCTGTTCTCCTTTGTGTAGTCAAGCAGTCCGCCTGCGATGATAATAGCTCTTGTGCGGTCTGAAAGCTCGCAGTCCGCCTTGATAGTCTCGCCTGTTGTCTTGTTGACAACGGTGATGTCGGAAGCGTTTGTAATTTCTTCCTTGATATTCGGAAGCTCAAGCATATCACCGAGCTTAATTTTGTCGTAATCAGCATTATCCTTAAAGGTGAGGGGGAGGATACCTGCGTTAATCAGGTTGCTCTTGTGAATTCTCGCAAAGCTCTTAACCAGAACCGCCTTTACGCCGAGGTAAAGCGGTGCGAGAGCCGCGTGCTCACGCGATGAGCCCTGACCGTAGTTTTCTCCGCCGACAATAATGCTCTTGCCCAAGGTCTTTGCGCGTTCGGGGAAGTCCTTGTCGCAAACGGTGAAGCAGTGCTGCGAGATTTTCGGAATATTTGAACGCAGCGGAAGAATTTTAGCTCCTGCTGGCATAATGTGGTCGGTTGTGATGTTGTCGCCTACCTTGAGCGAACACGAAGCCTCAATGCTGTCTGTCAGCGGACTTGTCTTGGGATATTCCTTGATGTTCGGACCTCTGAGAATTTCAACGCTGTCCATCTCCTCTACGGGAGCAGGGTCGATAACCATATTGTCGTTGATGAGGAACTTCTCGGGAAGCTCAATCTCAGCCGCTTCTCCGAGACATCTCGGGTCGGTAAATACGCCCTTGATTGCCGAAACGGCGGCGGTTTCGGGAGATACAAGGTAAATCTGACCGTCGGCTGTGCCGCTTCTGCCCTCAAAGTTACGGTTGAAGGTTCTCAGCGAAATACCCTTGCTGTTGGGCGACTGTCCCATACCGATGCATGGACCGCAAGCGCTTTCAAGAATTCTCGCTCCGGCCGCGATTAAATCTCCGAGTGCGCCGTTGAGCGCGAGCATATTAAATACCTGCTTACTGCCGGGGGCGATTGCGAGCGAAACATTGTCGGCAACCTTCTTGCCCTTTAAGATGTAAGCGACTCTCATAAGGTCAAGGTAGCTGGAATTTGTGCATGAGCCGATACATACCTGATCAACCTGCTGACCTTCAAGCTCCTTGATTGTCTTGATGTTGTCGGGGGAGTGGGGGCAAGCCGCCAAAGGCTCAAGCTCTGAGAGGTTAATCTCGATAACCTCGTCATAAACCGCGTCGGCGTCTGCCGAAAGCTCTGTGTAGTCTTCCTCTCTGCCTTGAGCCTTAAGGAATTCTCTTGTTGTCTCGTCTGAGGGGAATACAGATGTTGTAGCGCCGAGCTCAGCGCCCATATTGGTGATTGTAGCTCTCTCGGGAACAGTCAGGGTTTTAACGCCCTCGCCGCCGTACTCAACAATCTTGCCAACGCCGCCCTTAACACTCATAACCTTAAGAACCGCGAGGATAATATCCTTTGCCGATACCCACGGGCTGAGCTTGCCTGTAAGGTTAACTCTAACCATCTTGGGCATTGTGATGTAGTAAGCGCCGCCGCCCATAGCAACCGCAACGTCAAGTCCGCCTGCGCCGATTGCGAGCATACCGATACCGCCGCCTGTGGGAGTATGGCTGTCAGAACCGATTAAGGTCTTGCCGGGCTTGCCGAAGCGCTCAAGGTGAACCTGATGGCAAATTCCGTTGCCGGGACGTGAAAAGTAAATGCCGTGCTTTTTGCAAACGGACTGAATAAATCTGTGGTCGTCCGCGTTCTCAAAGCCTGTCTGTAAGGTATTGTGGTCGATGTACGCCACGCTTTTTTCTGTTTTAACACGGGGAATTCCCATAGCCTCATACTCGATGTAAGCCATAGTTCCCGTAGCGTCCTGAGTAAGCGTCTGGTCAATCTTAAGACCGATGTCTGTGCCGACAACCATCTCGCCGCTCACAAGGTGCTCTTTAATAATCTTCTGTGCTATTGTATAGCCCATAATATTACCTCCGTTTATAAATTTCCCCTGCAAATAGTACAAGGGGCATTTATGTTAATTATATAACAATCCTTAGTAGTTGTAAAGCGTATTTCGACACGAAAAACACAAAATATTGAAAATTTTATTGTAAAAAGCAATGTCTATTGGGAAAATGTTTCAAAATACCACGCGATATAAGCCGAAAGGTGATTAAAAATACAAGTTGAAATTACCGCACGGCAGTGATATAATTATAATGTAATATTATGTTTTATGGAGTATGATTATGGACGTAAGAGAAGATTTAAGAAACATCGCGATTATCGCGCACGTTGACCACGGCAAAACTACGCTTGTGGATCAGCTTTTGAAGCAGAGCGGTATTTTCAGAGCAAATGAAAATGTCGAGGAAAGGGTAATGGACTCAAACGACCTCGAAAGGGAAAGAGGAATTACAATTCTCTCAAAGCCCACCGCCGTGCTTTACAACGGAATTAAAATCAACATCGTGGACACCCCCGGACACGCCGATTTCGGCGGCGAGGTTGAGCGTATTTTGCAGATGGTAGACGGCGTTGTTCTGCTCGTAGACGCTTTTGAGGGCTGTATGCCCCAGACGAGATTCGTGCTCAAAAAGGCTCTCGGCCTCGGCAAAAAGCCGCTGGTTGTGCTCAACAAAATCGACCGTCCCGGCGCGCGTCCCGAGGAAGTAGTCGACGAGGTTCTCGACCTCTTTATCGAGCTCGGCGCCGACGAGGATCAGCTTGAATTCCCGGTAATTTACGCTTCCGCGCGCGACGGCTACGCAACCGAGGATTACAACGAAGCAGGCACTGATATGAAGCCGCTGTTCGACGCTATTATCCGCGAAATTCCCGCTCCCAAGGGAGAGCTTGACGGCGGCCTTCAAATTCTCATCTCAAATATCGACGCCGACAACTTTGTCGGCAGAATCGGCGTGGGCAGGGTAGAGAGAGGTCATGTTAAAAACGGCCAGTCCGTAACCCTCTGCCATACCGACGGCACTACAAAGAATGTGCGTATCGGCAAGCTGTACCAGTTTGAGGGACTTAAAAGAATCGAGTGCGACGAGGCAAGCCTGGGCGACCTCGTCTGCATCAGCGGTATTCAGGACATCAATATAGGAGAAACGCTCTGCTCAACCGACTGCGTAGAGCCGCTTCCCTTTGTAAAAATCGACGAGCCCACCGTTACAATGAATTTTATTGTAAACAACTCTCCCTTTGCAGGCAGAGAAGGCAAGTACGTTACCTCGAGAAATATCCGCGACAGGCTCTTTAAGGAGACCGAGACAAACATCGCGTTAAGGGTTGAGGAGACCGACAGCGCCGATACCTTCAAGGTTTCGGGCAGAGGCGAGCTTCACCTTTCAATCCTTATCGAGACAATGCGCAGACAGAATTATGAGTTCCAGGTTTCGCGCCCCGAGGTTATCACAAAGACAATCGACGGCAAGCTTCACGAGCCTATGGAGTTCCTCATTGTCGAGGTTCCCGACAGCTACGTCGGCGCTGTTATGGAAAAGCTCGGCTCACGTAAGGCAGAGCTTGTAAATATGGGCACGCGCGACGGCGGAGTTACACACATTGAGTTCAGAATTCCGGCGCGCGGACTTATGGGCTACCGCCCCGAGTTCCTTACCGACACCAACGGCAACGGTATTATGAACCATGTTTTTGACGGCTATGAGCCGTGGAAGGGCGAGATTGTAACCCGTCACCAGGGCTCGCTCATCGCCTTTGAAACAGGTGACACCGTAACCTACGGATTGTATGCCGCTCAGGAAAGAGGCAGACTGTTTATCGGCGCAGGCGTTCCCGTTTACGAGGGAATGATTGTCGGCGCAAGTCCCAAGTCTGAGGACATTACCGTTAACGTCTGCAAGAAAAAGCACATCACCAATACCCGTGCCTCGGGTTCAGACGACGCATTAAAGCTCACACCGCCCACGGTTATGTCGCTCGAGCAGTGCCTTGAGTTTATCGCGGACGACGAGCTTGTTGAGGTTACACCCGAAAATATCAGAATGAGAAAGCGTATACTGTCCAAGGAACAGCGTATGAAGCAGGCTTTTCGTAAAAAATGAGTTACGTAATTCTTGATTTGGAGTGGAACGGCGCTTTCAGCAAGTCCGCTCAGAAGTTTGTCAATGAAATAATCGAGTTCGGTGCGGTAAAGCTCGACGAAAAGCTGAATGTTGTCGATACCTTCTCGTCGCTGATTACGCCGAAAATCGGCAAAAGGCTCTCGGGCAAGGTCAAGCAGCTCACAAAGATAAACTTTGAGGAGCTTGTTGACGGCGGAGTTTATTTTTTCACCGCGGCGGACAGCTTTGCAAAGTTTCTCGGTGACAGCACGCTGATGACCTGGGGAACCTCAGACATTCACGCGCTGATTGAAAACTATCTTTTCTACACAAAGGATTATCACATTCCGTTCTTAAAAAGCTACTGCGACTTGCAGGAGTACTGCCAACGCGCCCTTGACCGCTACGACGCGGCAAATCAAATGGGGCTCGGCGTGTGCGCGGAGCTTTTGGGAATTGAGTTTTCCGAGGACGAGCAGCACAGGGCAGAGGCAGACGCGCTTTTAAGCCGCGAATGCCTTGTTAAGCTGATTGACAAATACCCTGTTTCAAGCTGCGTATTAAAGGCTGACTGCGAGGAATTTTACCGCAAGATGATGTTCATTCCACCGATGTAGGGCCTGTACTTGCCGCTTGTCGGGAGCAAGACCCAAACATTGTGCTTGTCTCCGTCCGGAATCGCCAACTCAGCCTTTCCTGCGGACGAAGGATCGATTCCGACCGTAACAGAGTCCGGCAGGGCCGCCAGTACGTCGTTGAGCTGTTCCTGGGAATTGACCTTAAACATGAACTTGTCGAATGTCACCGGAATCGCCGCGAGCGTTTCGGCATCAAACTGCACCCCGGTCAAGTCGAGCGCGTTCGTGACAGATATCCTGACGTCAAGGCCGAAGAGGGATTTGAAATCCGCCGCCGCTCCAAGAACGTCTGTCAGTTCCTTCGCCGTCGTCGGCGTAAATGTCATGGATTTTCCTTCGCCATCGAAGCCGTGGTAGAAAATGGCTTCGTTACCGGTTCCACCAAGGGCGATGCCGTCCCAGAATCCGTTGTCAGGCAGAAACACCTTGCAGTCGGTGGATTGGGCTACGGAAAACTGCGACACATTCTCCGGTTTTGTGTTTGAACCGAAAAGAACAAGTTTTAGACTGGTATCGTTTTT
>ONPH01000024.1:7096-17890 GCA_900319655.1 uncultured Eubacteriales bacterium | reverse complement strand
TCAGACAGGCGTTGGCAAGCTGATGGAAACAGCCATTAAGCTCGGCAAGCCCGTTAATCCCAAGCTCCACGTTGGTATCTGCGGCGAGCACGGCGGAGATCCTTCTTCCGTAGAGTTCTGCCACAAGATCGGTCTTGACTATGTATCATGCTCACCCTTCCGTGTGCCGATCGCAAGACTTGCTGCCGCTCAGGCTGCTGTAAACAGCAAGTAAGCAGCGTGAGCTATGCATGGGTGTTGTTTCCCAAAATAAATTTTGGACTACACCTCAACGCTGCACCCAATTCCGCCTTTGAAAACCATTGAATTTTATCTAAGGTTCTGCAACGGCGGTTCATAACGGTGCAATCAGTAAAGCTTTATAAATAAATACTCTCCGCTTATCCGTTTGGATAGGCGGAGTTTTTTTATTGATAATTGATAATGGATAATTGTAGGGGCGGACCCATGTGTCCGCCCGCAGGACAGGAAAACAACATATAATTTCAAAATGATTTTTGTGTGGTGAATATAATGTCCGTTTATCGCGATACAATCGGATTGTACGGTAAACACGGTTCACGTTCCCCGGGCGGACACATGGGTCCGCCCCTACGGTGTTAATCAAAAGTTTCCGATAAATATATTAAACTCTAAACTCTAAACTCTTAACTCTATATCTCAATGATTTCCGCGATATACTGCTGAATCATTGTAACGTCGCCTACCGTCAGGCTGCCGTCGCGGTTTACGTCGGCTATGGTCATTGTCTCCTCGTCGCTCTCGTCAAGGAGAGGGCTGTCGCCGTCGGTGAACCTTGCGATGTGCTTTTGGAGCAGGAGTGCGTCGTCGGCGTCAACTATGCCGTTTCGGTCTACGTCACCGGTTTTCGGTACGGTGCTGTCCTTAACCTCGACCGCGCCGTTTGTGAAGGTGCACGGTACAAAGTACAAACCGCTATTGTAAACCTCTGCCGTATTCGGGTTGACGGTTATATTGTACACGCCGGGTTCGGCGTTTTCTTTTACCTTAAACCTCAGCGTAACGAGCTTACCCGTGGCTGAATAATTGCTGTTCGCGACGTCGTTTTGCCACGACAGGCGGTACGGAGATTGCATTTTGTCCGAATGTGCCGCGACCGCGCCGCTTAAAAGTTCATTGTCAACCACTTCGGTCAATTCGAGAACATTTGAGTTATATTCAACATCAAAGTCAGCGGTGGCTATGCCCGGGTTTTTAGTCAGGTTAATTCCGATTTCGACCTCACCGAATTCATCCGTCTTGGCGGTATCGACCGAAATATCCGCACCGTTTGCCGCTGTACCTGCCGCGCCGTGCGGAAGGGCTGTGTAGCCGCTCATTCTGTCAACGTACCTCGTGAGTACAATTCTGTCGAGGGCGGTGATTTTTCCGTCGCCTGTCACGTCGGAATTCGCGGCGGTAATCTTATCGCTGTAAATACCCGAGGTGTAGTTGCCGAGCACAGCACTGTCAGCTGAGGTAATTATGCCGTCGCCGTCAACGTCGCCTGCAAGCGCAGCCGGTTTTGCCGCGACCTTGACCGTGATAATCAGCGCCTTGCCGTTAGCGCTTTTGACGGTGATATTCGTCGTACCCGGGGCTTTCGCGGTGATACGTCCTGTGCTGTCGACAATCGCGGCGGAAGGATTTGAATTTGCGTAGCTAAAGGTTGTAATCGCGTTTACGGGGGTTACGGTCTTGCCGATTCGCCAGCACTCGCCCACGCTGAGGTTAACCGACTTTGAGTCGACCGCAAAGGTAGTGAGCGCGGCGTTGGCGGTGTAGTTTGTGCCGACGGTTACGAGGTGCATGCTCGACGCGTAGTCGATATTCGACTTGCAGTTGTAGGTCAGGTTCTTTTCAATCAGCTTAACCGAGGACTTCGATTCGATGTGAATTCCCGAGCCTGTGCCCGACACTCTGTTCGCGGAAATACCTGTGTTTACCTTTGAGGAATTCAGAATACTGATGCCCTCGGTCTTGGTGTTGCGGACGTCGTTGTTTGAAATCAAGCCAAGGGTTGAGGCGTAAGTGCCAATTCCGTACTTGCCTGTGCCGATAATCTCGTTGCCTGTGATGTAATTCACTAGGCAGGAGTCGATTTGAATTCCGTTTACCGCAGCGTTTTGAATGTAATTTTTTGTGATATTCGCCGGGTTAACGCCGTCCCTGAACACAACTCCGTAGTAGTTCGGCGGAGCTGTGGTCTGGGTGAGGAACATAACGTTGGAGTCAACGCTGATGTTCTTTGAATGTTCAACGCGGATACCGCTGCCGCTCTTGGAATAGATTAGGTTATTTTTGACCGTAACGGTGTCGCAGGGGTACTCGCCGACAGGGAGTCCGCCGCTGCCGCCCGAATAGGTCGCGGAGCTTACAACCTTTGAGCCCATAACGGTGATTGCGGCTTTTTCGTAGGAAGCGTATTTGTCGTCGATTATTCCGCTGTTGGTAATCAGATTGTTCGCGACCAAAATATTGGACTTTACCGCCTTATATTCGTCGCTGAAATGCTGCTCGGTGTTGCCCTCCGCGGCGAACACACTCGGCAAAATTGTACCGTAGCCCTCGTTTACGATTGAGTAAACCGCAATTGCCCTGGGAGCGCTGTCGATGGTGTTGTTTGTAATCGAGCAGTTAGTCCAGCCGAGGGTCTGAACCGCAACGCTGCCGATGTTTTTAAAGGTGTTGTTCCTGATAATCAGGGTGTCGTGCGGATTGTTGTGAACGGCGGTGTGAGAGCCCACTCCGCGCGGAACATTGTCGAAAACGCAGTTTTCAACAAGGACGTTCTTCATACACAAGTCCTCGGAGCGGCAGCCGCTTATGTTGCCGTATTTTAGCACGTCAAGCTGGATAGCCTCGTAGCTGCCGTTGCTCGAGGTCATAACCTGATTATAAAAACCGCAGCCCTCCGCGGTAAAGCCGTCAACCGCCGCAACCTCCATCATATGGGCGTTTTTGTTGTTTTTAACGGTGACGTTCTTCATCACGAAGTTTTTGGCGTGGACGATTTTGAGCATGGTGTTCTGAATGTCGAGCTTGCCGTCGAACGTGCCGCCCTCAATGGTGATGTTCTTGTAGTAATAGCCCGTAACACCGAAGTCCGTGCTGTCATTGTCGCCGGTTCTGAGCATATTTTCGCACCAAGCTCCGCGCGAAAGCGTTACGCCGTTAAGCTTAAGCCAAGTGTTGCCGTAGATAAACAGGGTGTAGTCGAGCGTGTATTCGCCCGGCTCAACGGTGACGCGGATGATGTTCGACTCGCTTCCCTGCTGTGCGGCGGTAGAAAGCGCGTCCTGAATTGCCGAAGCCGCGCCGTATTCGTTGATTTCATCGGTGCTGACGTAAATATCGGTTGTCCGCGCGGAAGCCGCGAACGGCACTGCCGAAAGAAGCACGGCGGCGCAGATGATAATTCCTAAAGCCTTAAATAATCTCTTTTTCACAAAATCCCCTCGATTTTATAATATATACACATTTTACCACAAATAATCATTAAATTCAACCACAAAAACGGCCGGCAAAAAAGCCGACCGTTTGTTGCTACAGCAATAGCTGATTATTTAGCTTTAATTACGCTTTTTTCTTGAACTCGGAAATTCTCTCTCCGGCGAACTTCTGAATTTGAACAGCGTCAAGAACATTTACTTCGCCGTCATCGTTTACATCGCCGATGTAGAGCTGCTCGTCGTCAAGAGTTGCCCTGGAGGCAGCGTACTTCTGAACAAGCACCGCGTCGAGAACGTTAACATTGCCGTCGCGGTTAACGTCGCCGATGAGGTGAGCAGGCTTGAGCTTCGGGATAATAACCTGAGGAACTACCCACTCGTTGCAGCGGTCGCAGAATATACCGTCTGTGAGACCTGCGGAAGTGTAGGTTGCAGCATATCCGGGAACCATTCTCTCCAGATGTCCGAGAGCCTTAACAACCTGCTGAGCAACGATTACCTCGTTACATACCGAGCAGTGGCTGCCCTGTGTAAGTCCCGTCTCTGTGCAGGTTGCCGGAACGGCAGGGTCGATAACAGCGGTGTGACCCTTTGCCGGGATAACCTGCTGTGCAACGATAACCTCGTTACATACCGAGCAGTGGCTGCCCTGGGTAAGTCCCGATTGCGTGCAGCTTGCGGCTACGGCATTATCAATAACCTCGGTGTGTCCCTTTGCCTTGATTGTAACGGTCTCGCGGCTTACTTCCGCGTTACAGGTTGTGCAGTAAACAACGCTGTCATATGAGCCGGGGTGTGTGCAGTCGGCGTCGTGGAAGTTCTCCTGAACCGCCTCGCCCGGGGTGTGCTCGTGAACAGGAGCAGGCGGAGTAACTGTGATTGTAAATACAGCGCCCTGCTTTGTTGTATAGTCAAAGTTTCTGAGGTCGAGCACAACTCTTACAATAGACTCGTCGTCCTCAACTTCGAAAATGCAGTTTTTGCCGTTATAGGAAGCGTCTATCCACTCGCCTACGGGATAAAGAGCCTCTTCCTCGGTACCCCAGTTGATACCCCACGGGTTGGAAACGGGGTTGCCGTCCTCGTCAATCGAGTTAGCGGCAAATTTAATCTGGTAGTTATCGAAGGCGTAAATGTCCTCCATTGTGATTTCCCAGACTCTGGGCTCAACCCCGGTCATGGCGTTTGCAGGATCGCAGGGATCCCAGCCTGCGCCGTTGAGGTAGGTGTCCTCGCCGTTGCCGGCAGCGATAACGTGGTCAACCTGAAGTCCCTGGGGAACGGTTACGTAATCTCCGACTACGTTTACGAGCTCCTTAACGGGATCGAAGGTAACTGTAACGTCGCATTTCTGGTCGACATTAATCGTGTAGTTCTGGTCTGTACCGGGAGCGCCCCAAGAGAAGTCTTCATCGTGGTTTTTGAGAACCTTGAGCTGAAGCATCTTGGTGGGTTCAACGTCCTTAAATGTAATTTTGTAAAGTCCGTCGGATTCGTCTAAGGTCATCTCGGTCAAGGGATTTTCCTTAAACCAAACGCCGCCGAAAACCTCAGCGGATGAGCCAAATACGCTGTAGACGTCCTCTACTTCATCTTCCGCGCTCGCCGTAAACGCCGCAACGCCTGTAAAGCAGGAGAAAACAAGCATTACCGCGAGCAGTAAACTAATGAATTTTTTGTCTTTCTCACAAAAGAACCTCCTTTTTATAAATTTTTTCATTATTATTGCAACATATTTTGTTACCAAATATTTTATGATTATTTTGTATATATTGCATATAGATTTTAATTGATAGTTGATAATGGATAATTGAAAATTAAGGGTCGCTTCGCTCCGATTTAAAAAATTTAAATCCTCCCCCGAAAACAAAGTATCGGGGGAGGATTTTCGGGCGGACATTTCAGTCCGCCCCTACAGTTATAATTATAAATTCAATCTAAATTACGCACCATATTAATTCAATCGGGAACTAAACGTTTCGGAAATGCAAACCTATCTCCCCGACCAAAATTATCAATTATCAATTCTCTCCGGGTTTCGCCGGGGGATTGCCTTCGGGCTTTCCGTCGGGAGCGCCGTTACCACTGCCGCTTGATGATGAAGCCACGGTGGTCTCAATCGCCTGTCCGGTTGAAGCCGAGCCTGTGTACTTAACGCCGTTTACGTAAAGGCTGTGGCCGTTGAGGTTTACCGCTCCTTCGGCGCAGGTCAGCGAGGTGATGTAGGAATCCCCGGTGAGCGTCCAGGTAGAGCCGCTCTCTATTTCAACATATACTCCGCCCTGCTGACCGCTTGAATTAATCGCGCCGGTGTAAGAGGAATTTCCCTTAAGATAAAGGTTGAGGTTTGACACGCTGTCGACAATCATATCGCCGTTAATGGTCTGACCGTCGGCGTTTAATGTAACCTGACCGCCGTTTGAGCCGTCCTTGCCCCAGCCTGTCGCGGCGGCTCTGAGGAACACGCCGTTTGAGTCGTTATTCGTAATCTGAGCGCCCTTTAGGTTGATTTCGGTCGCTGTGTTGGTGATGAAGAAAATATCGCCGTTTTTGTTCGTGAGCGTACCGCCGTTCATCGTGAAGCTTGACAGTCCCGTTGCGGCGTCGCCCGACATCGACTGGTAAATCATAACCGCCTGGTAGTAGTCGGAATGGCTGCCGTTCTTTTTGTTGTTGTCGGCGGTGAGGTTGGAATTGTTGAGCGTAACTGAGTTTTTACCCTCGACAACAACGCCCTGCGAGGTATTTGAAACAAGCTCCGCGTCGTTTACGGTGACGTCCGCGGTCGAGTAGATTACGGGAGAACCTACGCCGCCGGTGGTGTAGCTTCCGCCTGTGACGTTCATCGTTCCGCCGCCGCGGTCGGAGCGGATAGCCGCCGAGGAGTTGCCCGATGTGGTAATTGTAAGGTTACTTGCGTTTGTGGTTCCTCCGCCGGTGGTCATCAGTCCGCCCGAGCAGTTTCCGCTCGTTTCGATATAGCTGTCCGAGATGTTGACGGTCGTGCCCTCGCCGTAGGTGAACACCGCGTTTGCGTGGGTACCGTTCGTCTTGACTACCATATTCGACAAATCGAGCGTTCCGCCGTTTGTCGCGAATACCGCGGAGTTTTCGCCGTAGAAGTCCGCCTCGTCGCCGTCGGCTTCACCGGTTTTATTTACGAGAGTGTTTGAGTAGCTCTCGGTCTTGCCGTCAACGGTGATTGCGTGCTCGCCGTCGGCGGTATTTTCAATAGTGTTTTTAATTTCGATATCGCTCTCGCTTAGCTTTGCGGATTTTTGCGCGGCGGTTTCGGATTGTACGGTGGTTTCAACAGCAGAAGAATCCGCCGAATCAGCCGTTGCCGTACTGCTCTGTGATTGTCCGCAGCCCGCAAAGGACGCGACCATCGAAAGCACAACCAAAACCGATATTAAAAACATACATCTTTTACTTACTCTTGCTTTCATTATTAACGCCTCCTAAGCTATAATACTAAACCTCAATAAAACTCTTTATTATCTGTTGCGTAAAACTTCACATAACTACGTTGTCGTCCTCGGAAGGCGACAGCCTTCCTTCGTCCTCCGCCTTGTTCTGCGAATTTTTCCGTTAACATCTAATTAAAGTTTTTATTAAGGATTATTATTTATTGTAACCGTATTATAAATCACAATTATTAAAAAAAGCTTAAAGAGGCGTTGATTTATATAATTAATTAAAAATTATTCGGGATAGTGAAATTTGCAGGTCATATGCGCCGGTATTTCGGCTCGGATACGCTGTTCCAAAAGCGCCTTTTCGCCGTCGGTTTTTTCGTCGGCAATGGTGATGTTGAACTCGCCCTGCCTGAGGCGGACATCCAATGTGTAATCGGTTACGCCGATGTTCTCCAAAAACTCGGCAAAGTCATCGTCGTTGAGGGTGGTTTTGACGGTTTTTTCAAAGTAAATCAGCGCCTCTCTGCGCTGTGAAGCCGTCTGCTCAGGGTGTTCCCTGCTGATAATCTCCTCACGCCTGCTCAGTCCGTAGCTCTCGGCGGTGGCAATGTAATTTTCGCGAAACAGCTCGTCGATATACTCAAAGAGCAAATCGAGCCCCTCGGCGTAAGCCTTTAACTCGCAGAGCACCTCAGACTGACCTTCGAGGTCGTAAAGTCCGAGGGGCATAAGCTTTTGTTTCATAGAAGTTAAGCTGTCCATATTATATCACCGTAATCGAAATGTCGCCCGGGCGGAAGAACTGCGAACCGCTCGCGCCTTCGTTCTGCATACTCTGGTCAAAAATGTAGTACCTGACACAGCCCGTTGAGTAGATATAGTTGCCGAGGGTAGACAAGAGCATTGAACCGCCCACGGGGATTGTGCCGATGTAGTCGGTAAATGCGTCGGTCACCATGCGCTTTACCTCGCTCTCCTCGTAGCCTTCCTTCGCCTTTACCCTGATTTCCAAATCGACGTCGAGGTGGCTCGCCCTTTGAACCGAAGCGACTGCGCCGAGGGGTTTGTTTTTATCGATAAGCTCCGTGACCTCGGCAAGAGCCTCGTCGGTTACGTCCCAGTCCTTTCTCGCGACGAACACTCCGACCGTGCCGGCGCCGCTGAACCTTTCAAGCGTGCCTGCCTTGTCGATACCGTCAACGCTTTCGGCAAGCTGTTTGTAAAACGCCGCGTTTGCAGGGTTGGGGCGGTTGAGGTAGGAGCCTATAACCCTCGACCTCAGGGTTTCGTCGCTCTCCTCGTTGTCTCCGCCGATAAACGTCGTGTTAGTCACGGCGTCGATACCTGCCGGCACGTTGACGGGAACCTCGGCAGTGCCCGAGGCGATGTTGCCGTTGTAGCCGGGGAGCTCCGCCTTTGCCGCAACCCTGACCGAATAAGTAGCCTGCGGAAGCACCGCCGACTGAGCGGTGTACACCCTGACCGGCGTTTCGCCGTAGGTCGCGGCAACGGTTCCCTCGGGAATTTCTATGGGGTAATCGAGCGGCTCGTTCACGCTGAAAATCAGCTCGCCCTCAGCCTTTTTTGCAGGCTTGCGGACAATTCCGCGCTGCGCGGCGAGCTTGTCGAGGTTTTCGCCTGTCGCGGTGTCTGCGAACATCTGCCGCTTTAGCCAGTCAAGACTGCATCCGGCGTTGTAAATCTCGCCTGCGAGCACCCTGAGGCGGATTGCGATATCGCTCGACGGGTCAATTTCAAAGCCGCTTTCCGCGGTGTATTTTTCGCTCATTCTTCTGTAAATTTCATCATACGTCTCCAATTAAACGCACCTCCTGTGTTCTGCTTTCGGAATTCACCGTGATTTTGAGGGTAACGCCCTGCCCGATGTCCTGCACCTCGGCTGAGGTTTTGTAAAACCTCGCGAACGCCTCGTTAATGCCGAGCGCGACCTTGCGGTTTGCAAATTCGTCATCGGGGTTAAAGGTGTAGTCACAGCCGAGAGTACGGTCGTAAATAAAGCTTCCCCTGCCGACCGAGGCGCTGATTACCGCCCTTTGAAACAGCGCGTCCGCGCCGTCGAGATAGACCATTCGCCCTGCGCTGTCGAGGGCAACGTCGTGATTTTCGATTTTAACGTCCGTCATCTCAGACCTCCCTGCCGTTTATCAGCACTCTGCCGTCGTTTTTCAGCACAATGCTCGCGCCGCCTGCGGAGCTTAGCTTTACCTCGCCCTCCTGCAGACCTTCGGTATCCGCCAAAACGCCGAGCGACACCTCGCCGTCGTCGAGCGGAAGCACCACCGCACATTCGTTTCTCGGCGGAATGCTCGCTACGCCGTAGGGCAGGCAGGCGCGCAGGCTTCTGTGCTCGCCCGACGCGGCTACGGAAGTGCCGTTATCGTACACATTTCCCTTTGCCGCTTCGGGAGCTTCAAGTGAATTTTTTGTAATATAGCTTAACAGCCACATATTTAACTCTCCTCTCTGTCGCCTAAGACGACCGTTGTGTATTCGCCGCTATCGCTCAGCGAATAGGTGATTTTGCTGACGGTAAGTCCGCTGATTTTGCCGAAAACGCCGTCGTCAAGCTCAGCCCTTGCGCCGAGGATATCCGTCACGCAGCCGCGGATGGTCAGGGTGATTTTGTGCCCTTCAATGTTACTGCGGCGGATGATGTTGTCGGCGGTTGTAAGGCTGTTGTTCTCGGCGGTGGTGTTGACGTACCGCGCGCGCTTGATGTGACTGCACTCGGGATTGGCGTTAATCATTTTTGAAAGGTAGCCGGCGGTGGTCTTGACCTTTAGGCGAACCTCTGAAATCAGCTTGTACCGGCTTTTATTTTCTTTTATAGAATAATATTTGACGCCGTCCGCGCCGAATTTAACGGTCTTGCCGTTACTATACCCCCTGAGGTACACCCTGCCTGCGCCCGAAACCCTGAGCTTTGAGCCGTAGCGCGTCTTGCAGAAAAGCTCGAGCGCTTGGTAGCAGGTCATACCCTTGTCAATCCTCATAAATCCGACAATCGGCGTTTCGTCAAGCTCAACGTCGTCAAGCCCGAACGGCTGAAGATACCTGCGGTACATCAGCACGGCGGTGGGATTGCGGTAGCTGAGCGGCTCGGCTTCGTTGTCGAGCAGAACCGCCGCGGCGCTCCTTGCACAAAGGCTGAGCAGTACTCCGCTGCCGCTGTGAATTCGCGAGAGCTCGTCGAGCTGTCCGTCAAAAATCAGCGTATCGCCGTCGTAGGCGGACAGCCTGTCGCCCTGATTAAAAATCTCGCCGTCGTAGGCGCAGTTAAGGCTGAGGCTGTCGGCAGGAACGTCGAGCTCGCTTTTCCACACGGCGGAGAAAACCTTGAAATCATCCCTCACTTCGCCGTTTTTGAGCTTAATTTCATACCTCAGCACAGGCGAATCACCTCGCCTTCTGCGACAATGTCGGGACGTTTAATCTGCGGATTCAGCCGCACGAGCTCGTCGATGACGATGTTATATTTGTAGGATATATCCCACAGATTTTCGCCGTCGCGTGCGGTGTGGAAGGTATTTTTTCCGCTCTCCTTTTCCTCCATAACCTCCCTGAAAACAAAGCCGTAGGTCAGCACGTTTTCCTTTGGAGCGCCGAGGATTTTCACGCTTTCAAACACGGCGAAAACAGGCTCGGTGTTCTCAATCGCGAGCACTCCTGCGCCGCCGCGCCTGAAAAGCTCAAAGAGCCTTTCGAACTGCTCCATACAATCCTCTCCGTAGAGCTCTCCCGTGCCCTTAATCACCATATTTTTCCGTCCTGTCTGCTGAATTTGCGAGACATCGTAAGGCACAAGGCGCTCGGTTACGGACTTTTCACATTCAAAGGTAATCTCGCGCGGATTATGGTGCCACTCATACCCCATAAACCTCATCGGTATCAGCTTCATCTCT
>ONPH01000024.1:0-7060 GCA_900319655.1 uncultured Eubacteriales bacterium | reverse complement strand
TTCCTCGCTGAGGCGGCGGCTGTAGCGCAGGCTTTCGAGCTCGAGCTGTTCGCTGAGCTCCTCGGTATCCTGAACCGCGCCGCCGCGCGTTAAATCAAAATATTCCTCATACATATTCAACACTCCTGTCCGAAGCGCTTAAAACCGCGCTGTATTCCGTAAGTTTTCCCGGCAGCATACGCGCCGAGGTGCTCCCGACCGCACAGCCCGAGTAGGTGATTTTCCGTCCGCCGTATTCAAACGAAACGCTGCTGAGCTGCTCGCCGTTCGGCAAGTCGGACAAATCGTACCGCGACTTTATGACGAGCGTGTATTCGGGCGATTCCTCAAAATACACGGGTTTGACGGTCAAAAACTCCTGAATTTTCATCAAATTATTTTTAACGCCGCATTCCGCCGAGAGTATTCCGCCGACTGCTCTGCCGTTGATTTTCACGCTCACGCCGTCGCCGTGAACAAACTTAAGCTTACTCATCCCCTGCCTCCTGCAAAACCGGCAGCTCAAGCTCAAAACCTATCCTGCGGAAAACCGCGTTCAGATTTGCGTCAAACTCAATCTGCCCTGCGCTAAAGCCGCTAAGAGCGCAATTTGCCTTAACGTCCTTTAGCCTGTCAAGCAGTACCGCCGCGAGGTGCGACAGTCCGCTGCCGTTTTCGTTCCTCGGAGCGTAGAGCCTGATTTCAGCCTCGGCGCAATATATTCCGCCCTTGATATCCGCGTCGATATCGCCGCCGAGGTAGCTCTCCCTGAGCTTGGTTTCAAGCAAAATCACCGCCGCGGTAAAGCCGCTTACGGGGCTTTCAATCCGCTGATTTGTATAGCCCCTGACAAAGCAGATGCTTTCGAGCTCCGCGCAGCCTTTAAGGCTGTTAATAATCATATCCAAATGTCGATTTATCCGAATCATACTCATCCTCCATCCGCCCGTTGCTGCGAGCCAAAATTGCCCAGACATATACAGGGGTATCGCTGACGCGGTAGAGCTCGGCTCTTTTGACGACGTAGCTCTCCCCTGCGCACTCCACAACGGTAGCATCCTCGCCCAGCGCGACGGACGGCTTGCCGATGTAGAGGTACTTTTCGTTGTCGTATCCGCCGAGGGGGGCGTTTTAACATTTATTCCGCCGTTTTTTACGGTAACGCTGTTGCCGTAGCGGTCAATCATCGCGGTAACGCTGTTTAACATTCCCATCTGCTCACATCCTGCCAAATAAAAAGTTTTCAGCGCGTAAAATATCGGAGCACAGCTTTTTTTGCTCCTGCCAAAGCGCCTCTGCGCCGCCTTTACCGCCGGCGGACGACGTAATTTTTACGTCGCCCGCGGTAAAGGAAGTAACGTCTGAGCCGCGCATTTCGTACAGTCTGCAGGCGTAAACCGCGCTGAGGTTTTCAAGCCTTTTGATTTGCCGCTCATCGGGATTTTCCACGGCTGTAATCGAGTCAATATAATCGACTGCGCTCTCGATAAGCGCGCTTTGACTTAACAGCTCGTCGCCGGAAAGCCCCGTGTAAGCCGCAAACCCTGCCGTAACATTTGCGATGTTCAAACCTTTCCCTCCGTTAAGAAAGCGTCTTAGCCGCTTCCGTAAAGATTTTTGAGAAGCCTGCGGTGCAGGTTACGGCGGCACGCTCAAGCTGACGGTCAATCAGCTTGTCGTAGTCGGTGATAACTCCGCCTGCCTGCACCATCTCGAGAGCGCAGTTTTTGTCGAGACCGATAATCTTGCCGGACTGCATCTCGGGAGCGTGAAGAAGGTTTGCGCCGAGGGGAGTAATCATCTTGCCTGTCGCCTGAAAATCGAGCCCTGCGTGAGAATCCTGCATCTGCGAAAGCGAGAGGATTTTCTCCATCTCGGCAGTGGGCGCGAGGATAGTGTTGAGCTCGTAGGGCGCGAGGTTCGACCAGAGCTTTACCAAGTCACCGTAGGAGATTTCGCCCTGAGTTGCCGCGTTTACGTTGGCAGCCGCGTTGTTGTTGCCGTCGCCGTTAATGAGCACGCCGATTGCGTCCTTAAGCTGTGCTCTCGCGATGTAAGCGCCGATTTGGTTGAGGGTGACGGTGAACAAATCAAGGCGCTGGAACCTGAGCGCCTCATACGAAGCGACCAACATTCTGCCGCGCTTGTGAAGCTTGACGAGGTTCTCGCGTGTTCTGATGTTTGTCTGCGGAATGTACGCGCCCTCGTTTACCACCTTAAGCTCCTTGTCGTCATCGCCGGGTACGGACGCGATACTTCTGTAGTCCATACCCTCAATGTCGGTCACGGTTGCCACGATGTTCGGCAGAATGTCGGCGCGCTCCATACCCTGAGCAACCGCGCGGCTCACATACTCGGGAAAGAGCGCGGCGGAGTTTGAGGTCTGGAAGAACTTTTCGACGCAGTCGCTGCCGCTGCCGCTCACCCTGATGTCAAAGCGCTTGAGCTGTCTTGAAAAAGCGTCGAGCCCCTCAAGCGCGGTGCCGATGTAGTTTTCGGACGGGTCGAGCTTTTCAAGAGCGGCGGTAAGGCCGCCCTTGGTCTGGTACATACCCTTTTCGATTGTGATATTTTCAAAATTTGCCATTAACTTTTCCTCCTAAAGAATGATACCGGCTTCGGTTGCGCTCGAAATTACAACGAGCACCTCTCTGCCGTTTTCGTTTGCGGCAAGCTTGCCTGCGGAGTTCACCGCTACCTTCTGATAACCCACATTGAGCTTTGCGGCGGCAGGCACTACAACATAGCCCGAAAGCTGAACAGCCGCGTAGCCGTCGCGCAGATTAACGCAAATTCCGCAGAACTTATCGTTTGCGGAGCACTTGCCGACGGTGCTGTCCGCGGTCATCTTAACAGGCACGCCTGCCTCGGTAAGCGCGCTGTCGGCGTTGAATGTAACGACGTTTTCGCCGTATCCTTTAAAACTGATTCCCATAATTATCCTCCCTTAAATGCTGAACTCGCGGTTGCTCTGCGAGTCCTTTTTTGATTTTGACGTGTAAAGCTGCGGCTTGGGCATTACGCTGTTGCCGAGCTTTTTTTCAAAGGCGCGTTTGAGCTCGTCAAGCTGCGCCACTGACAGTGACTTTGCGATACAGTCCATTGTCTCGCGCGAGACCTCGGGCTGAACCGCGGCGGAAAGTCTGAGCACCTCGGCGCTCAGGCTGTCGCGGTAATAAACGCCGTCCTTCGCGCTTGATTTCAGGTTTTTGATATAGGCGCAGAGCTTTTCGCGCTCGCCGTCGCTGAGGTTAAGACCTCCCTGTTTTTCAAGTCTTTTCATAATTTCTTCCATTGTGACTTCCTTTCTTTTTAAGGACTTTGTAACGCCTGCCTGCCTTTGCGACGGCACGGCAACAAAGCTCCATTCGTAGGCGTCGTACGGCTTTACGAGCTCGCCGCAGCAGAGCTTGCCGCCGTACTGTTCGCCCTTTTTGTGGGGGCACATTCCGATATCCTCGCCGCAGATACTGCAAACGGTTCTCTCGACCGCGCAGCCCACGCTGACTTCGCGGATAATTCCGCTGTCAATCGCGGAAATTACCGCGGCGGTGTCGGGATTTACGGGGATATACGCCCTCGCCTTAAGGCAAAAGTAATCGTCGCCGGTGACGGTCTTTTTTCCGCCGCCGCTCTCGACCGCGCAGGCAAAAATCCTCGCGGTCTGGTTCTTGGCGGACGGATTGTGGTCAAAAATCCCCGTCTTGCCGACAAAGAGCTTTTCAAGCTCAAAGAGCGACTCCACGGTGAAGCGCTCGCCGTCGCGGTCAACGTCGTTGTCGCAGAGCACAACCGAGAATACATAAACCTCATCGGCAGAAAGCTCACGGCGCGTGTAGGCGTTGATAAGCCCGAGCTCCTCATCCGTCGGACGGCTTGTGCTGCCGCCGATAACCGCGTCCTTGGTGACGGTCCCTCTGTTATTCATCCATTACCTCCAAACCAACTTCTCTCTCTGTTTTCAGGGCGTTCGCGTTGTTGAGCCTTGCCTGGGAAAGCTCCACCTCGTCCTGCAAATTGATGTTGTCCCATTCAACGTCAAAGCCGCAGTTAAAGCCGCACAGACGCAGGTGCATTCCGGCGATTTTCCTGATTGCGGGCTCTACCGCCGAGCGGTAAAACTCGAGCTCGCTCGTCAGAATATCCGCCTGCTGAGCGCTCATACGCTCGGTGCTCGACCAGCTCAGACCGAGCAAAAACGGCGGAATACCGAGCTTTGCGACAATCTGCTCCAAAATCACCCTGACAGGCACTTCGCAGTCGGGAAGCTGATTGTCAGCTCCGATTGCCTTAATACTCACATCTCCCAGCGCCACAAAATCGCACACGGTGTCGCTTCGCATAGCCTTTTTCCACTCGTCGGCAATCAGCCTTGCGTTTTCCTCGGTGAAAACTCCGTCAGCGCCGGGACTGCACGTCACGGCAAAGCGGACGTCACCGATTCGCTCCCAGTTTGTTTTGAGCGACTCCAAAATTCTGAGCATAATAGAGCTTACAAACGGAAGCCCTGCCAAAATCGAGGTTCCCCTCGGCTTGCCGGACTTCTGGTTAAGAATTCCGGCGACGACGAGCTGCGGATATTTAACGGGAGAGTTCTCGCCGCAGCCCTTCACGCTCACTCGCAAATCGAGCGGATTTTCCCCGAAGCTCAGTTCAACGTCGTCAAGGCTTGCGTTGTACAGTGCGGATATTCCCCTGCCGTCAGGCGAGGGTATCATCTCCCCCACCGCTTCGCCAAAGGTCAGCAGACTGTCGAGGTAGGCGCTGACAAAGCCGCCGAGCCCCATTCCTGCGCTGTTGACCGCAACGTTCTTAACAAAGTCGTCGGCAAGCTTCTGAGCGCGCCTGTCCTCCGTAACCAGCCTAAAGCCGCCCGAAAGCCTTACAATCTTGCCGATTGCCGCGTCGATAACCGGCACGGCTTCCCTGAGAGCGGAGTACAGACCGCGCTCCGCAGCAGTCAGCGTGTCGCTGTTCCAAAACTGCGGAAAGGCGCTTGAAGCAGGCTTTTTGGCGACCGTCTGCACACTCGCTTTACCGCTGTGCTTTTTTCTTCCAAACACAGGTTTCCTCCTATCTTTCGGCGGCAAACGCAACCGCGCCTGTTCCGCCGTCCATAATCGTTGTAACAAAATAACGGATATCGTCCATCGCGTGGTCGTTTTTCTTCACGGGGACGTCGTCGCGCTTGGCGGTGTCCCACTTGTAAAGCATAAACTCGCGACGTGACGCCGCGCACGTGTTACAAATCCTGATACTTCCGTCCTTCAGCGCCTGGGTAACACGCCGTATTCCGTTAACAACACTGTTCTGCGCGGGTTTTACGCTGAATTTTCCATGCCGCCTGACGACCTCAATAAAGCTCGCCGCCGACGGGTCAACCGCCACGGCTGAAATTTTGCGGTCGCCGCACAAGCGGCACAGAGCGTCGTAATGCTCCTCGTCGGTTCTCTGACAGCCCTCCTTGCGCGAGTCAAAATAGTACTCGTCAATTCTGTACCAAACGCCGTTCTGCCTGCCCCATAGCCCCATCGAGGCAGGGTTCACGGTGCCGTAATCTATAGATACGGCGTAGCGGTCAAAGCCGCCCGAAGGCACATCGCAGTACATTTTTTCATCGCTCATAAACGGGTAGACAGCGCCGTACACGGCAACCCACCTGCCCTTTACAAACCGCTCGTAGAACACGCCCGAGTACAAATTTTCATACCTGCGCTTAACGCGGTCTGAAAGCGACGGATTGTCGTCCATCGTAAAGTGCAGATAAAGCGCGTTTTTGCGCTCCGCCTTTTTGATCCATTCAAGGTAGAACCAGTGCTCGGGGTGTTCGGGGTTGCAGTTGAACCAAAACCGCGAGCCGTTAACCGAGCACCTCGCAAGCGCCTGCTCGACAAATGAGCGCGGCATAAGCGCCGCCTCGTCAAACAAAACGCCGCTGAGCGTCATACCCTGAATCAGCGAGGCGGACGATTCGTCCTTGCCGCCGAACAGGTAAAAGCGGTTGGTAACGCCGCCGTAGCTGACCGTTAGGATATTGCGGCTGAGCTTGTCCTCGCAGACAAAGCCGAGCGAGTTCAGCAGGGGGATAATCGGAGTAACCATATTTCTCCGAAGCGAACTGATCGTCTTGCCGCAAAGCGCAAAGTCCGAGCCGCCGTTCTCGTAAAAGCTCCAGATTATAAAGGAAAGCGACATACAAAACGTCTTTCCGCTCCGCACAGCGCCGTCGCAGATAATCGCGTCGCGGCTGTAGTGCGGCGAATTTTTGTGCCACCACCGTAAAACCTTAAGCTGTTTTTTTGAGAAGCGCTTAATCATCTTCCTCACCGCCCTGTCCGCCGATAGCGTCGAACAGGCTCTTGGCGCTCGTATCTGCACAGGCGTTTTCGAGCTTTTCAAGCGCCTTGATGCGGTCGAAGAACTTGACCTCCAGCGCGCCGTCCTTCGGCTTTTTAATCTCGGAAATCATATAGAAATCCATTCCGCTCAAATCCTGCTCCGTCGCATTCTCGGAACAGATGAGCGACACGGCGTCGTTCACACCGCCGAACGCAAGCCTTCGATAGCCCAGCACCGCCAGCCGCTTGGCAAGCTTTTCCTTTGAAATCAGTAGATTTTCAATCTCCTCACGGATATCGTCCCTCGATAAAAGCTTAATGCCCTTCGCGCGGCTGTTCAGGCGGTAGCCTGCAAGCCTTGCCGACAGCCTGACGTCGCCTGTCTCGGCGTAACACGCGCAAAACTGTTTTTCCCTGTCCTTTAATTTGCTGTCAATAAATTTCACCTCCGATTTTTGAAGGGAATGTTTTGCTTGTGACTTTTGATTGAAATAATGATTGTCATTTAGTCGTTTGTAAAACCTCCCTCCACTTATAGGCCCAAAACTCAAAAAATTGCATACTTTTATGCAATTTTTAAAAAAATAATTTAAAATTTTTTTATTTTGCTTTAAAATGCGTTTCATTTAAATATATAAACGCACATTTAAAGCCTCCCCCGTCACTTGTTACGGGAAATTCCCCTGTTAGGGGAAATGTCACGAAGTGACAAAAGGGTTGCCGTTTTCGCCAGAAAAAGGTGG
>ONPH01000215.1 GCA_900319655.1 uncultured Eubacteriales bacterium | reverse complement strand
TTCTTCCGGTTTGATTTTCCTGTTTTTGGACATAACAATGCTCCCTTCATGGTTATCAGTGTTTTTTATTTCACTGTCTTCCATAAAGGGAGCATACCATAACGAGTCAGCCTTTTTCTTTGTCTTTTACAATTTGTCGTCGTAATGCGCGCGTTCGCCGCCGATGTATTTCGGTCTGGTTCTGGCGGCGAGCAAAATCGCGTTGCCGATATGGTCAATGCTCAGCCTTACCGGAACCGCCACCCTTTTGAGGTGCATACCGATAAGCGTTCCGCCGATGTCCATTCCGGCGTCGGCTTTAATCTCCTCAAGAGCGACGGGGTTTTTGAAGGTCTTGTACGCGGTCGTCGCGAACGAGCCGCCTGCCTTGGGCTGCGGCACAACGTTTACAATCTCGGCGTTCGGCACGGCGTCACGCTCAACAATAATCGCGCGGTTGAGGTGCTCGCAGCACTGGGCGGCGAGGTACACTCCGCAGTCGGTCAGCGCCTCGTAAATTCCCTTGAACACCGCCTCGGCGGTTTCTAAGCTTGAATTGTGTCCGATAACTCCGCCGGCAACCTCGCTCGACGAGCAGCCTATTACCATTATGTCTCCGGGCTTAAGATTTGCCTTTACGCAAAGCTCCGTTGCGGCGAGCCTTGCCTGGTCAAACAGTTCTCTGTTCATAAAATCATCTCCGATTTTTGTTATGTAAATAGTATAACACAAAAAGTTTTAAAAATAAATACCGGTTTATTGCATAAAACACTGCAATTTTTCCGTTTTTGGGCTTATAAGTGGAGGGAGGTGAATGTCATTATTCGGGTTTCGGCATAAAATGTATTAGCGCTGACAAGCGCAGATTTGGCGATTATCGGCACGGCGGTGCTGTTTGACGAGGTCAACTGGGCAGCGGTAGGCTCTGCTTCACTTTTGGCGGCGGCGCTGTCGCTTTTGACCTCGCTCGGCGGACTTCCCGAGCTTGAAAAGAAAGATTAAATCAAGGAGGTACTATGGGTTTATCAGGAAAAAAGGGCGTTGATATTTCCTCGCTCAACGGAAATGTCAGCATTGAAAAAATCAAAAACGCCGGTTATAACTTTGTTATGATCAGGTGCGGCTACGGCTCGGACTTGACTGTTCAGGACGACAACCAGTTTGAAAATAACGTCAAAAAGTGCGAGGCGGCAGGCGTTCCGTGGGGAGCATACCTGTACTCCTACGCGCTGAATATTGAGGACGCCGTGAGCGAGGCAAGGCACGTTATCAGGCTGTTAAAGGGCAAAAAGCCCACAATGCCCGTCGCGTTTGATATGGAGGACGCCGACGGCTACAAGCGCCGCAACGGTATGCCGTCCGACAAAATGCTCGTTGACATCTGCAAGCGGTTTTTGGCGGAGCTTAAGCGCGTGGGATATTACCCGATGCTCTACGCATCGCTGAGCTGGCTCAACAATCAGCTAAACGACCCGGGCCTGCTTAACGCCTACGACGTATGGGTGGCGCAGTGGAACTCCACCTGCGACTACCGCGGCAATTACGGACTGTGGCAGTACGGCGGCGAGACGAACTTTTTGGAGAGCAACAGCATATCGGGCGTCGGCGTAATCGACAAGGACAAGTGCTACAAGGACTACCCGACGATTATCAAAAACGGCGGATACAACGGCTGGAAAAAGCAAAGCGGAAAGGTGCTTGACGAAACGGGCTATAAAATGCTCGACCGCGGCACGGGAGTTTTGGCGCTAAAGGAAATGCTCCTGCTTGCGCGTCAGCTCAAAATCACCAACCAGGGTATGGACGAGAACGGTGTGTTTGGCGACGGCACGCAGATCGCCGTTAATCAGGTGCTCAAAAAGGGCGGTTATGTTCAAAACGGTATCGCCGGCGACAACTTTATAAAATATCTCGCGAAGCTTATCAGAGAAAAAGCAAAGTAAATTCTTGCTAAGCCGCCCTGCGTATGGTAAAATGATACCATACACAGGGCGGAGGTTTTTATTATGTTTAGAAAAATGCGGAGATTTAAACAGCAAATCAGCGACGAAAAATGCGTTGAGATTTTAACAAACGAGCCGCGCGGAGTTCTTGCGCTTTACGGAGAGAACGGCTACCCCTACGCCCTGCCGCTCGACCATCTTTACGACGACGGCAAGCTGTACTTTCACTGCGCCGCCGAGGGGCATAAGATTGACGCGATCAAGGCAAATCCGCACGCCTCGTACTGCGTTATGGACGAGGGTTTCAGAAAAGAAAACGAATGGGCGCTGAACATTAACAGCGTGATTGTTTTCGGCAAAATTTCCTTTGTCACGGACACGGATGAAAAAGTGAGAATTCTCCGCCTGCTCGGGAACAAATACAATCCCAATCCGCAGGATGTTGAGCGCGAAATTGAAAAATTTCTGCAAAGGGTTTGCATACTCGAGCTGAGCATTGACCATATGACCGGCAAGCTCGTTAACGAATCGTGAGGGAATAATTATGTTAAATATCAGGCGCTTTTTTAACATTCTCAAACGCACAGGTCTGCTGCATATGTTCACCGGGTTTATAATTTGTTACTTCGCCGCGGCGCTGGTGCTACTTTTGGTTGAGCCGCAGGTGACAAGCTATGCGGACGGACTTTGGTTTTGCTTTGTAGCGTTTTCGACAATCGGCTTCGGCGACATCACCGCCGTCACGCTAGCAGGCAGGATTACCGTAATTTTAATCACAATTTACGCAATGGTGGTGCTCGCGATGATACCCGGCGTTGTGGTAAGCTACTATACGGAATATCTAAAGGCGAAGGAGAACGAGACAATCTCAACCTTCCTCGAAAAGCTCGAGCGGCTGCCGGAGCTTTCCAAAGAGGAGCTTGCGGATATATCGAAAAAAGTTAAACGGTTCAATAACAAAAGATAAAACAAAAGTAAAATA
>ONPH01000073.1 GCA_900319655.1 uncultured Eubacteriales bacterium | reverse complement strand
TGCCCTTGATACCGTCGCGCAGGGTATCGTCAAAAGCACCGATACGCGCGTTGAGCTGCTTTAGGTTATTTTGATTTGCCATTACGGTGTTCGGCGCGGCAAAGGTGTCCATATTCCACGCCTCGCCGTACATCAAAATCTTCTGACCGCTGCCGTCCTCGTAGAGCTTATCGAGAGCCTCGCGGATTGCGTTCATTGTGGTGACGTCGTGAAGTCCCATAAGGTCAAAGCGGAAGCCGTCGATGTGGTATTCCTTTGCCCAGTAGGTTACGGAATCAACCATATATTTTCTGAACATAAGGTGCTCGGAAGCGGTGTCGTTGCTGCAGCCCGAGCCGTTAGAAAAGCTGCCGTCGGGATTAATACGGTAGTAGTAGTTAGGCACGGTGTACTGGAACCAAGAGTCGGTCGAGAAGGTGTGATTATAAACAACGTCCATTACAACGCCGATTCCGGCATTATGGAGCGCCTGGATCATCTGCTTGCACTCTTTGATTCTGGTGTTGCCGTCGTAGGGATTTGTCGAATATGAGCCCTCGGGACAGTTGTAGTTAACAGGGTCGTAGCCCCAGTTGTACTGCTTCATAATGTCCTTGCTCTCGTCAACCGAGCCGAAATCGTACATCGGCATAATCTGCACGTACTTAACACCGAGCTTTTTAAGGTAATCAACGCAGGTCGGAGTACCGCCCTGAATACCGTCAATTGTCGTTCCGCTCTCGGTAAACGCGAGGAATTTTCCGCGGTTTGCTTCGCTCACGCCGCTTGTCTCGGACGATGAGAAGTCGGCAACGGAAATTTCCCAAACGGACGCATTTGTCTGCTGAGCAACAAAAACGTGATTGTCATTCTCCCAGTTGAGCGGATTTACAGCAGCAGGGTTCACTACCATACTGCGTAGTCCGTTAACTCCGCAGCCCTTGGCGTAAACGTCGCCTGTAACCTTGGTTTCGTCGCCGTAGGTTACTGAATAAGTATAGTATTTTCCCGAGAGGTCGCCGCTGATTGAAGCCGACCAAACTCCGGTTTTTTCGTCCAAGGTCATATCCTTTGTCTTGATAGACTTGCTTCCCTCTGCCTCGCTGCCCTTGTCGTAAAGGTCAAGGGTAACCTCGTCGGCTGTGGGAGCCCAAACCTTGAAGGTTGTTGAATTGGGTGTGTAATTTGCGCCTAAGTCGTTGCCGTTATAAGCCCATTTGTCGAGCTGAGCGGCGTACAGGTGAAAATCTGTGATTTTGCCGTCCGCCGAAACGGAAGCTGCACTCATACCGGTAATCATAATAAACACCAAAACTCCTGTCAAAATTCTTTTGAAATTCAAAATAATGCCTCCTTGCAGGTGCACTTATTCAACTTATTTTATCACACTTATCAGTCGGTTTTAATTCTAAATTAGAATATTATAATTTATTCAATATGATTAGCATATAAAAGTTTTACTGTGATTTTTGTATATTTTTCACAATGAAATAACCCCTGTGAATAATCACAAGGGTTAAATTCTCACTTAGGCTGAACGCCGTTTCTTTTTAAGTAGTCCAAAATCTGCTCGTTGTCCATAATTCCGAGGTCATCGCAGCCTGCGAGGTGCTCGTTATGGTGCCTTAATTCATGGCGCAGAATACGGTCGAGCTCTTTTCGAAGCCGCTCTTTGCCGGCGTTACCGTATACTCTGGCGATAGAGCCGTAGTAAAAGACAATCGCGTTTCCGAGCGAATTGCGTATGTACTCCGCCATAATAAACAAGTCATTGTGCAGTGCTGCGGGATGAACCTTTAACTGAGGTAAAAGCGAAATTCCGCAGTTGAGCTCGCGGTAGAGCTCATAAGGCATAGAATCCGCAATTTCGTCGAGCAGTTCGGCACATTCTTCAAAATTAATCATAATTCTAAAAAGGAATATTAATAATCGAGGTAGTCCTTAAGCTTGCGGCTGCGTGAGGGATGGCGGAGCTTGCGCAGAGCCTTTGCCTCAATCTGGCGGATACGCTCACGGGTTACGTTGAACTCCTTGCCTACCTCTTCAAGGGTACGGCTTCTGCCGTCCTCAAGACCGAAGCGTAGTCTGAGCACCTTTTCCTCACGCGGAGTGAGAGTTGAGAGAACGTCTGAGAGCTGTTCTCTGAGCATAGTGTGCGAAGCCGCGTCTGCCGGAGCAGGAGCGTCGTTATCGGGAATAAAGTCACCGAGGTGGCTGTCCTCCTCCTCACCGATAGGAGTTTCAAGAGAAACAGGCTCCTGAGCTACACGCATAATCTCGCGAACCTTGTCAACGGGCATATCAATTTCCTCGGCAATTTCGTCGGGAGAAGGCTCGTGACCGTTCTGGTGAAGGAGCTGGGACTGAACCTTTTTAACCTTGTTGATGGTTTCTACCATATGAACGGGAATTCTGATTGTACGCGCCTGGTCGGCAATTGCCCTTGTAATCGCCTGGCGAATCCACCATGTGGCGTAGGTTGAGAACTTGAAGCCCTTGGTGTAGTCGAACTTTTCAACCGCCTTGATAAGACCGAGGTTACCCTCCTGGATAAGGTCAAGGAACTGCATTCCTCTGCCGAGGTAGCGCTTTGCAATACTTACAACAAGTCTGAGGTTTGCTTCGCTGAGGCGCTGTTTTGCCTGAACGTCACCGTCGGAAATGCGGATTGCAAGCTCAACCTCCTCCTCGGAAGTAAGGAGCGGAACACGTCCGATTTCTTTAAGATAAACCTTTACAGGGTCGTCGATCGTGATGTTCTGCTCGGTGGACGAACCGCCGCCGTTTTCCTCCTTGGATTCTTCATATGAAAGCTCGATATCGTCAATTTTAATCTCGCCCATATCCTCGACAATCTCGATACCCTGAGCTTCGATTGCGTCATAGAGCTTTTCGAGCTTTTCGGGTTCGAAGTCGAGTTCGCCGATAGCGTCGAGAATATCTTGGTTTGTAATGGAGCCCTTCTGTTTTCCGAGGTCGATAAGCTCCTTTAAGATTGATTTTTTATCCTGCTGAGCCATTTAAATCATCCTTTCTTTTCCCTTAACTTGTTGAGCCTGTTGAGCATATCGTCATTCGACATATCGGAAGAATTTCCGATTTTTGCCTTTTGGCTCTCATCTAAAATGTCCTCGGTAAAGTCCGCCGTTATATTGTTGGCAGGCTCGTAGCCGTTATTTATGCGTTCGGTAAAATATTCATAGTATCGGCGCATAAGCGAATTTTGAAAATCCTCAGGCTTTAGCCTTTTTGATATATAACCTGCGGAATCCTGATGCTTTACCAGATAGACAATTAATTTTTCTTCTGCAGAGGATGAACGCGGCTTTTTTTGATGCTCGGTGTTAAACTTATCTCCCCTGCCAGCCATATTGTCGCGGATTTCGCGAAACTCTTTTTTGGAGTTATCGCGGTTTTTGCGGCGAATGTTGGAATTCACCTGTCGTTTGAAGGCTTCTTTGTCAACGCCGAATTCCTTGCAGATTTTCGAGGTGTAGACGTCGCGCTCAACCTCGCCGCTTATTGTGGCAATCAGCCTTGTCGCGGCGTTTAGGAAGCCGACCATACCCTCGCTTGTCTCGGTGTTGTACTCGCCTTTGAGCTTTTGCAGGCGGTATTCAACGTCGTTTCCGCTTTTTTCGATTATATCACGGAAAGCCGCAGGACCGTCAACGCCCTTTGACTTGATGAACTCGTCGGGATCCTTGCCGTTCGGAATATTGAGAACTCTTATGTTAAGCCCAGCGTTTCTGAGTAGGGGAATTGCCCTTGCGGTAGCTTTTTGGCCTGCCTCGTCTGCGTCGTAGCAGATTATTACTTCATCGGCGTAGCGCTTCATCAGCACAGCCTGCTCGGTTGTGAGCGCAGTTCCGAGGGTTGCCACGGCGTTTTGGAAGCCTGCCTGATTAACCGCGATGACGTCCATATAGCCCTCGCAGAGTATCAGGGTGCGTGAGCCTGAGTTTTTTGCGTTGTTGAGCGAAAACAAATTTTCGCTTTTCTTAAACACAGGCGTGTCCGAGGTATTGAGATATTTCGGCTTTTGGTCGGTCATTATTCGACCGCCGAAGGCGATTACATTGCCGCGAAGGTCGATAATCGGGAACATCACCCGGTTTGTGAAACGGTCGTAAATGCCCTTGCCGTTTCTCCTCTGTACCGCGAGGTTGGCGGCTACAAGCTCGCTGTCCTTAAATCCCTTGGACTTAAGGTGCTTGCAGAGCGACGACCAGTTATCATCGGCAAAACCGAGCCCGAAATGGCGGATTGTGCTGTCCGCTAACATTCGCGAGTGAAAATAGTCAAGACCTGCCCTGCCGTTTTCGGAAATAAGAGTTTTATAATAAAACCTCGCCGCCTCGCGGTTGGCTTCATATACTCTTTTCCTCAGGCGGCTTAGACTGTCGTCATAGCCGTCCTCAGGCATATCCATTCCTGCGCGCTGGGCAAGGTACTTTACGGCTTCGACGTAGTCGAGATTTTCAATCTTCATTATAAAAGAGATTACGTCGCCCGAAGCTCCGCAGCCGAAGCAGTAAAAGGAATCGGTCTCGGTATAAATATTAAAGGACGGGGTTTTCTCGCCGTGGAACGGACAAAGTCCGACCATATTTCTGCCGCGCTTTTTTAGGCTTACGTAGGTCGAAATTACTTCTGTAATGTCGTTGCGCAGCTTAAGCTCCTGAATAAAGCTTTCGGGAATAGCCAAGAAAAACCCTCCTTCCTGTTGAGCTAAATTGTTTCCTGCGGAAACAGCTAAATTGCGCTGTCGCGCAGCTAAATTGTTTTCTTCGAAAACAGCTAAATTTGCCTTTGGCAAGCTAAATTCGCTATTGAGAACTTAAATACGATTACACGCATTTTTTGTTCTCCGATATCTTTTTACGAAAAATAATATTTTATTCCTCTATTTATTTAAAACTTTTTTTATTCTTAATTTTATTTAAATTTCCGTCATAAAATACTGCTCGCTGTCAGAAATTGCCTGTACCTCGCCCGAGGTTAAGTCGGCAAGCTTTTTATTTAAGGCAGGCAAACCGTCGGGGTTTATGTGGAATTTGAGCTTTACATCGGTTTCGAACACGGAATCGTCGATTACTCCGCCGTTATCGGGTATTAACGAGGAGATTTTGCCATACCGGTTATACGAGCAGGTAAGCGAACAGACAAGGCAGTTCTGCATTAATACTACCTGACCTGCTTCAAGCGCGATTTTTGAGCCTTGGGAATAAGCGCGTACCAATCCGCCCGTGCCGAGCAAAACACCGCCAAAGTAGCGCGTTACCACAACGCATACGTCGTAAACCTCGTTCTTTGTGATAACGTCGAGCACCGGCATTCCTGCCGTACCCGAGGGCTCTCCGTCGTCGCTGTAACGCTTTATATTGCCCTCTCTGAGCGAATAAGCGTAAACATTATGACGCGCGTCCCAGTGCTTTGAACGGATAGAATTGATAAATTCCGTAGCCTCTGCCTCGGTCTTAACGGGCTTAACATAGCCGATAAACCGCGAGCGTTTCTCGGTGAATTCATCGCTTGATTCTATTTTGACTGTTTTGTAGTCTGTGTTCATAGTTACCCCGATAAATGAAAACAAGGCGACACGTTCGTGCCGCCTGTGTAAAAGTAATTATTTCTCAATATTGAAACGTCTTTTGAATCTGTCAACACGTCCGCCTGTATCAACAAGCTTCTGCTTTCCTGTGTAGAAAGGATGACACTTAGAGCAAATTTCAACACGGATGTCTTTTCTGGTTGAACCTGTCTCAATAACATTACCGCAAGCACAAGTGATTGTGGTCTGCTCATACTTAGGATGGATTTTTTCTTTCATTCTTCTCACCTACTTCTTTACACAATTAACAGATAGATTATACTACATCTGTTAACAAATTGCAAGAGGTTTTTTAAATTTTTATTGTTTTATGTTGTTTTATGTTTTGAGAAAAAATATTTACAGAGAAAAGCAATCCTATTATCTTATAAAAGCATCCTTCGGTTTTTGGCGGTCGATTGCTCGATTATTTAGCCGTAAACTCATACATCGCCGAAAAGCTGCGACCGCTCAATATGATATAATGATTTGTTTTACAAATCTAAATCACAGGATATCCTCATAGGGATCAAGATTAAAATCGGGAGGCGTGTTGCCGTCGGAATCCATTCCAGAGGTTGTGATAATGTCTTCGACATCAAACTGCGTAATCTCCATTTTGATACGCTCATATGTTTCTTCGATCATATTTATACTTTTCCTTTCACAAATCAATCAAAAAATACGTTTGCCGCCTTGTTGTACCAGTAAAGCGATTTTGCCAAAGCCTTTCTGTCTGCGGTGGATTTCGCGTCTTCAACAACTGCCTTTGCGTAATCAAGCGCAGAGTATTTGAAGGTCACTCCGCCTATTTCAAATGTCTGCAAGTCATCAAGTTTGGCAGCGGCTATATTGTCCTTTTGCTTGTAGTAATAGTAATCGGACTTGTTGCCGTCGTACTGTGAAGCGTTCAGAGCATCTCCGGTTTCAGTCTTGGTGAAGTAGTGTCTGAGCGTGCTGTCGGAAAGGTAAATAAGGCTTGTTGTGTACCATTTTGCGCCTATGCTCTCTGCAACCGCATTCATATCGGATGCTGTCTGACCGGGATTAGCCGCCTCTATCGCATCGTCAAAAGTATCACCGTCAACATTTTCATCCATGGAGTAGGCGTTTTCTCCGACCAAAATGTTGTTGGCAAGGTCAGTGGTCTTTATATTGAACACCTTCTGAGCCTTTGCTCCGTAATCAAGCATTTTTTTGACGAGGTCACAGAGGTCAGCGTATTTTTTCGCGCCGTACTCACCCGCGTATTTAACGCTGAAAACAGAGGTCCGGTCAAGGGTCGTCACTCCGTAATCGCGCACGCAATAGGTTTTGGTTTCCGCCTTGCCGTTCAATTCAGCGTCGATTTTGATCCCACAGCTCATCTCGGCTGCGCAAACCTTGCAGGAAACAGGAATAAGGTCGCCGACATTTTTGTAATTAGAAGAATCCACCTTCACTGTGGTGCTAAAATCCGAAACTTTGGAGATAGGCACATAATCAGCCCATGAGAAATCCACTGTGAGAGTTTTGGGAGTCGCCGCAACATCGGCGGGAGTCAAGTGCGCTGCCGAGGGGTCGATAAAAAAGTTGACTTTAATGTTGCCTTCAAGCGCAAGCGATTGACCTACAATAAGCTTCTTTTCGGAAGCTATAGTAACAGTTGAAGTAGCCGTTACACCTGCAACGGAAAGCTTTGCTTTGTAAGTTCCGGCTTTAACCGGGGCTTTGCCGTTACCTTCCGCGCCGCTGTTTTCGGCATTTGTTTGAGTTGTGCCGTCTTCCAGATAATACACAATGTCATCTTCCGAAACATTCAAACAGGTTGCTTTTTTGAATGTTTCCAAACCATCCGTTGTAGATTTTACAGCGCTTCCCGTATATTCCGCTGCGGCGTCATTCAATTTTAAAGTATAGCTTTTGCCGGTTTCGGTACATATACCGCTGCTGTCGCAAATACAGGTCGCTTTAATAGTATGGTCGTCCTCCAACGAAAAAGACCAGTTATGAATGTGCATCGTTGCATAGGTGCCTGTGTACCAAACACCTTTTGCTGAACCGTTCTGAAGTCTTGAGCATAATAAGCCGTAATATGTTTTTCCTCTTTCAAAACGAGAGAATATTTCTGCGTCGTCAATTGTGTAAGAGCCGGAAATGTCAGCACCAGCACCGTTATTTCTAAAATCGTAATCGATCGACGAACTATCCAATTCGTCGTTAACACTGTATATCGCAGTACTGCCAATATTTCCTGCGATAAGCTCCCAAGATCCGCCTCCGTGATAAGCGGTGGACATAGTGCAGAATCTTGCATCGGTGGTAAAAATCATATTATAGTATCTGTCCGCAGCAATCGCCGGCCAAATACCATCGTCAAAGTAAGCAAAATCGATGTCAATTGATTCTATGCGCGTATTATCGGCTGAATAATTGACCACGGCATTAGAGCTGATTGGGAAACAGGTCGCGCCCGCTGTTACAATTGTAACAGCAAGCAGGCTTGCCGCAGTGAGAACTGCAAGTAATATGCTGACCGGTCGCTTGATTCTTTTAATCATAAAAATACCTCCTGTTACAATATGTTTGCCCCTTAAAATATGGCAGCCAGCCATAAACATAGGGCATCTCGTTGCCTAAGCTGTTAGAATAGGAAGGAACGGTCTGACTTATACCTCCAAGGACTTAAACGTCCGTCTTTTAGTCAGTCAGCCATCCTCCTGTTCGCAGCGTTCGTTTGTTGTAGGTAGAAGCATCGGTATTCCGGACGTTCGTGTCATTAAACAGATAGAATCGGCGATGGGTAAAGGAAGGCATAGTCCGTTACAATCAACCGAAAAGAGGTTTAAGAAAATGAACGCAGCAGGAATTGATGTTTCCAATGGCAGAAGCACAGTATCAGTCTTACGTCCGTTTGGTGAGGTGGTAAAATTGCCGTTTAACGTCAAACATACACCTTCAGAACTTTCCAAACTGGCAGACGAATTACTGGCAATTGATGGTGAAACCCGCGTTGTCATGGAACATACAGGTCGCTATTATGAATCAATAGCTAAAATACTTCATGAAAAAGGCTTATTTGTTTGTGCCGTTAATCCCTTATTAATCAAGGAATATGGTGCCAATTCTTTACGCAAAGTAAAGACCGATAAGGCTGATTCACAAAAGATTGCGCGTTATGCCCTTGACAACTGGGCGGATTTGAGAGATTATACTCCTATGGATACAGTTAGATACAATCTAAAAACTCTCCACCGCCAGTTTCATCTTTCCTCAAAGCAGAAAACAGCCGCTAACAACAATCTGGTTGCGCTGACCGAGCAGGTATTCCCCGGAATCCGAAAATGCTTTGAAAGTCCTGTTCGCAAGGATGGAACTCAAAAGTGGGTGGATTTCATCACTACCTTTTGGCACGCCGATTGTGTAAGAAAACTCAGTTTGAAAGCTTTTACAGAGCGTTATCGCAAGTGGTGTAAGCGCAACGGATATTTGTTCAAACTCAGTAATGCCGAAGAGGTTTATGAGCTTTCTAAAAATGTTGTCGCTCTTGTTCCTAAAGACTCTGTTTCCAAAACTATTGTTCAGCAAGCCGCAAAGCAGTTGACGGCTATTTCCGGTTCTGTTGAAGCCTATCGTGCTGAAATGAACAACCTTGCATCACAACTCCCGGAATACGAAGTCGTCATGAACATGTATGGAGTCGGAGAATCTACCGGTCCGCAGCACATGTATGGAGTCGGAGAATCTACCGGTCCGCAGCTCATGGCTGAGATTGGAGACGTGACGCGATTTGAACGCAAACAATCTTTAGTCGCGTTTGCAGGTGTTGACCCTGTCCCAAAAGATTCGGGTGACAAAACATCCAGAAGCAACAAGGCATCTAAACGCGGCTCGCCTTATCTAAGAAGAACTTTGTTCAACATTATGAGCGTTATCCTACAAAACGCTCCCGTAGATGAACCCGTCTATCAATTTCTTGATAAAAAGAGAGCCGAAGGAAAACCTTACTACGTTTATATGACTGCCGGAGCCAACAAGTTTCTGAAACGTTATTATGCTAAAGTAGTGGAACATCTCAACGTACTATGAAAAACTGAAACCGATTCTGCTCAGTCAAATACTGACTTAGGCGGCATTGCCGCCTTTATCTGCATACCAGCACTGTTGGCACAATCTGTCAAGGACGCCGCAGGCGCGGCATCGCCGTTTATCCTTGACTGATTGGGACAACTGTGCTACCAGCCGAAGCCGCGTTTTTACGACGGCTTATTTGTCGTGTTTATCACCAATTATTTCTACCTACAGTATTTCTTCAAAAATTTTTCGTCAAGTTTTGATTTGAGGCTTGACTTTTTATTTGTAGGCTAAAATAAAAAATACAAAAAACCCGCGGATATAGCAACAAACTATATCCGTAGCTTATTGCCCGTGTTTATTAAACTGAAAAAGGGCGCAGTTATGCTATGCTGTCTGTCTGTCTGTCTGTCTGTCTGTCTGTGAAGATTATAGCTCATTTTGCACCTATGTCAATATAAATCAATATATTTTTATTGTTTCTTTATTATATCATATTTTTATATAAAAAGCAATATAAGAATATGAAAAATATATCTTGCAAATTTAAAAATTATTGTATCGTGTGCAAAGAGCTTATTATACACAAGAGGGCTTATTTGATTGCCTTTGTGTCAATTTCCTCTTTGGCTATCGCGAGAAATTCCTCAAGCTTCATTGCGCCGAGGTCGCCCTCTTTGCGGTGACGGACAGATACTGTGCCTGCCTCAACGTCCTTATCGCCCACAATGAACATATAAGGTACTTTTTCAAGCTGGGCTTCACGGATTTTGTAGCCGATTTTCTCGTTTCTGCCGTCGACCTCAACGCGCATACCCTTTGCTTCGAGCGCCTTTTTAACCTCGTAAACATAGTCGAGGTGTCTGTCGGCAACCGCGAGAAGCTTAACCTGAGTAGGTGCAAGCCAGAGCGGGAACGCTCCGGCGTACTTTTCGATAAGAAGTGCCAGGGTTCTCTCGTAACAGCCGATTGATGTGCGGTGAATGATGAACGGATGCTTTTTAACACCATCCTTATCAACGTACTCCATACCGAACTTCTCGGCAATCATCGGGTCAATCTGAATTGTGATGAGGGTATCCTCTTTGCCGAATACGTTCTTAATCTGGATATCGAGCTTAGGACCGTAGAAGGCAGCCTCACCGATACCAACCTTATAATCAATTCCGAGGTGGTCGAGGATTTTGCCCATCATACCCTGAACTTCATCCCACTCTTCCTGAGTGCCGATGTACTTTTCACGGTCGTTAGGATCCCACTGCGAGAAGCGGTAGCTTACATCCTCGTAAAGACCGACTGTCTTAAGCATAAAGGTTGCAAGCTCTACGCACTGCTTGAACTCGTCCTCGAGCTGTTCGGGAGTACACATAAGGTGTCCCTCTGAAATTGTGAATTGGCGAACGCGGATAAGTCCGTGCATTTCACCGGAAGCCTCGTTGCGGAAAAGTGTTGAAGTTTCGTTATATCTGAGCGGTAAATCGCGGTATGAACGCTGCTGATTGAGGTAAGCCTGATACTGGAACGGACATGTCATAGGTCTGAGCGCGTAAACATCGTCGTCATTGTCGGGATCGCCGAGAATAAACATTCCCTCCTTGTAGTGATCCCAGTGACCGCTGATTTTGTAAAGGTCGCTCTTAGCCATAAACGGAGT
>ONPH01000132.1 GCA_900319655.1 uncultured Eubacteriales bacterium | reverse complement strand
CAGCGAACCGCCGCCGATAACCGACAACAGCCACGAGCCGATTGTCGCCGCGCCGTAGCCGAATCCGAACAAAGCCGCACGGTGTTCTCCGCCGCTTTCGGTCAACTCATACAGGTAATATCCCGCGATAACTCCGCACAAAAGGCTGAGCAGCAAGCCGAAAACCGCCGAAAAAGCAAAGCTTCCCGACAGTATCGCAGGAAACAGACAGGCGGTATATCCCAATGTAGAGATTATAAAAATCAGCCTCGAACTTTTCCGCTTAAGCTTCAACAATAAAGCAAAAATGCCGATTCCAACCGCCTGCAAGGCATATCCTGCAACGGTTGACAGCTGATAAGAAACGTCCGCGGAAGTCAGCTCCATAAGGCGGTACATCCAAGCCAAATGCCCCGTTGACGTGAGCAAAAAGCCTAAAAAAATAAACGCCGTAGTTTTGAAAACAGAAAGGCGTAATCCTTTCATAAATCTCACTCCAAAAACTTTGTAGTTTCATTATAGCCCAACGGCAGTGTATTTTCAATATCTTTTTAAAACAGCAAGGACTTGGCATTAACCAAGCCCTTGAAATTTCTGTTTTAGCAGCTTTCCTGCTTCGGCATAAAGCTTTGGCAGTCGGTGCAGGGAACGACGGTCGGGTCGCTCTCGTGAGTACCGACGGTGATTTTATCGAGCGAGCAGTAATCTCTTGTCTGATGATGGTTTTTACAGCTTGTTACGGTGCACGCAATGCACTGGTTAGCGTAAGTGTTCTCCATAATTTTCACCTCTGAATTTGGAATTTTTCCGTTTTGGTAAGCACCGTTTAGGTGGTTACGTTATTAGTATTTGCGCAAACATTAAATTTATCACAAATTTATTTTGAAAAAATAAAATGTACCGAGGTGCTTTTTATGTATGTATTTTCTTCGGTAATTATGGTAGTTTTGGCGGTTATTGGTATTGTTGCGCTGGTTCGGGAGATTTGCCTGCGACTTTTTTCTTCAAAAGAAAAAAGCACGGTAATCATCGTAACCCCCGTAAGCAAAACCGACGAGCCTGAGTTTGTGCTCAGAGGAGCGCTGTCGCGCCTGCGCTGGGGCGGAAAGTGCAGGGATGTTTCCGTCTGCCTTAACATGCCGCTAAATTCCGCTTCAAAGAAAATCTGCCGCGGCGTGTGCGAGGAATACGGCTTTGGCGGACTGATCACGCGCGACGAAACGATGAAAATTATCGAACAAAGCAGCAATAAGGCTTGTTAAAATCGGCAGATGGGTTTATAATATATTTGATAAATAAACTTTTAATTCTATTAAGGAAATATTATGGACAATCAGGAATTGCTCCGTTTGCAGGGAACGGTAGAAAATATTGTATACAGAAACGAGGAAAACGGCTACACCGTGCTCGAAATTATCGGCGGCGACGATTACATAACCGCGGTCGGCTCAATGCCGCAGGTTAACGCCGGCGACAACGTGAATTTGCTCGGTTATTTTACCAATCACCGCAGCTACGGCAGGCAGTTTTCCGTAAAAACCTGCGAGGTCGAGCGGCCTTCTCAGGCGGCGGATATTCTGCGTTATCTCTCCTCGGGAGCAATCAAGGGTATCGGACCTTCAACCGCGAAAAGGCTGGTTGAGGAGTTCGGAGACGCCGCGCTCGATGTAATGGAAAACGAGCCCGAAAGGGTGGCAAGGCTGAGGGGAATTACTCCGAAAAAGGCGGTTGAATTTTCCGAACAGCTAAAGGCAAATGCCGGAATAAGAGCGCTTATGCTGTTTTTGGGCGAGTACGGAATTTCGAACACCTCGGCGGTAAAAATCTTCAACGTATACGGCGGACGGAGCGTTGAACAGATAAAGCAAAACCCGTACATACTCTGCGATCCCGAGTTCGGCGTTAGCTTTGAAAGCGCCGATTTCATCGCGAAAAAGGAGTCGTTTGAGCCCGACAGCGAGCTGAGAATCCGCGCGGGACTTGTCTATGTGCTAAAGCACAATCAGGGCAACGGTCACACCTGCCTGCCGAGGGAAAAGCTGGTTCAGACGACCTCAGGATTTTTGAAAATCGAAGCGGAGCCGCTCGAAGAAATCCTTGACAAAATGGTGTTTGACCGCAGCTTGATCAAAGAAAGCATCGACGGCAAGGAGTTTATATTCACGCCGAAAATGTACGACACCGAGCTCAACAGCGCTTCGAGGATCAAGCTGCTTTTGGGCTTTCCTGCCGATAAAATAACGCAGCTTGACGACGCGATTTCCGTTTGCGAAAGCGAGCTTGAAATTGAATACGCCGACTTGCAAAAGCAGGCAATCACCACCGCGCTGACCTGCGGAATAACCGTGCTGACGGGCGGTCCGGGAACAGGTAAAACCACCACGCTCAACGCGATTATCAGAATTTTGCACAGCCGCGGCCACAAGGTACTTTTGGCGGCTCCTACAGGCAGGGCGGCTCAGCGGATGAGCGAGGTGACGGGCTTTGAGGCAAAGACCTTGCACAGACTGCTCGAAGTAAGCTGGGACAAGCGCGACAACCCGATTTTCGGCAAAAACGAGCGCAATCAGCTTAAATGTGACGCGCTGATTGTTGATGAGGTTTCGATGGTGGACTCCGCGATTTTCGACAGCCTGACAAGGGCGCTTCCGCTCGGATGCAGGCTGATACTTGTAGGCGACAGCGACCAGCTTCCGTCGGTAGGCGCAGGCAATGTGCTCGGCGATTTGATTGACAGCAAGGCTGTGCCGGTCATCAGGCTTAACGAGATTTTCCGTCAGGCGCAGCAGAGCCTAATAGTCACCAACGCGCACCGCATTGTAAAGGGCGAAATGCCTTTGCTTAACGCGACGGATAAGGATTTCTTTTTTCTAAAAAGGAATATTAAATCCGAGGTTACGGACGTTATTACCGACCTTTGCGTTAACCGCCTGCCCAAGGCGTACGGCTACTCGGCGTTTGAAAACATACAGGTGCTCTGCCCCTCGAAGAAGGGCGAATTGGGCACGGCGGAGCTCAACCACAAGCTTCAATCCAAGCTCAACCCGAAAGCCGACGGCAAGGCTGAGGTAACAATCGGCTCGCGCGTGTTCAGAGTCGGCGACAAGGTTATGCAGATTAAAAACAACTACGACATCCGCTGGGAGAAGGACAACGGCGAGATTGGCGACGGAATATTTAACGGTGACATCGGCATTATCCGGAGCATTGACCGCAGGACAAAGTCGCTTGTAATCGCGTTTTACGACAAAACCGCGAAGCTTAGCTTTGAGGCGGCTTCCGACCTCGACTTTGCCTACGCCGTGACGGTTCATAAAAGTCAGGGCAACGAGTTTGACGCGGTGATTATCCCGATGTTCCCCGGCCCTCCGCAGCTTTATTACCGCAACCTGCTCTACACGGCGGTTACAAGGGCGAAAAAGACCTTAATTCTCGTCGGAAATCCGCAGACGGTTGAACTGATGGTAAACAACAACCGCCAGACAAAGCGCTACAGCGCGTTGAAGGAATTTCTATGCAGAGTTTAGTGTTTAGAGTTTAGAGTTTAATTACTTATAACAAAAAATTTGAATAAAATTTTCGGCTCCTCCGCTGCTTACGCAACGGGGGAGCCTCAGTTTGTCGAAAAACGATATTTTATAAAGAAAATGGCAAATTATTAGGTTATGCTGTAGGGGCGTTCTTAGCACAACGGCAACCCTTTTGTCACTTCGTGACATTTCCCCTGATAGGGGAATCACCCATGTGTCCGCCCGAGCTGCGTTTCCTATCTAACCATATCCGCCACGGAAACGTAGGACTTCCTGTCCCGGGCGCACACGCGGGTGCGCCCCTACG